>NZ_JBUDSQ010000012.1:0-60885 GCF_054921335.1 Desulfoplanes sp.
AGAGATTGTTGAGATTTTAGAGATTGTTGATATTTTAGAAAGTTAAAAGAATTTAGACTACCTTACTCATGAAAGTCTGCCATAACAGCAAGAAAATTCTACAACCTATTGAACGTAAAACCTAAAACTTAAAACTGCGGCTTGGCCGCATTAGGAGGTTAGCCCATGCAAAAAAAACTACTCGCTCTCGTGTTTGCCGGAATGTTTCTCATATACGGCGGACTGGGCTCTGCATCTGCCATGGACCTGGTCCCGAAAGTCGACAACTTCATCTTCCTTGTGGACAGCTCCGGTTCCATGGGCTGGGACTACAAGGAGAGCGGAAAGACCAAAATCGTTCTGGCCAAGGAGATCCTGAGCCAGCTCAACCGGCATATCCCCGAGCTGGGATACGTCTCCAGTCTGGATACGTTGGCCCCACTCAAAACGTATGCGGAGCCGGCCGTATACAATACCATGGCCTATGGTCGGGCCATAGACACCATTCCTACCGATATCCTCACCTGGGGGTTCATGGGCAACCCGACACCACTTGGGGAAGGCATCACGGCCATGGATTCCATCATTGGCTGCATGCCCGGATCCAAGGCACTCATCCTCATCTCCGATGGAGGCAACAATAGTGGCGGGGACCCGGTCAAAGCGGCCCAACGATTGTATGAAAAGCACCATCCCAATCTGTGTATACATGTGATCAGCCTGGCAGACACCGAAAAAGGACAAAAGCTCCTGGACGATATCGCATCGCTGAGTTCCTGCTCGGTGAACACGACCCTGGATAGACTCCAGGACCAGAATGAACGCGCTGGTTTCATTCAAGAAGTCTTCTACGGCATTGCCCCCGACAGCGACCAGGACGGCGTGGCAGACATCAACGATGAATGCCCTGCTACCCCCATGGGCGTTGCCGTGGATGACAAGGGGTGCCCCTTTGACTCAGATGGTGACGGTGTCTACGACTACCTGGACGAATGTCCGGATACCCCTGCTGGTGTTCAAATCGACCAGGTCGGTTGTCCTTTGGACACCGATGGTGACGGCGTATCCGACTACCTGGACGCCTGCCCCGGAACCCCGGCTGATTTTGTCGTGGATGCAAAGGGATGTCCCCAGCCCATCAGTATTGACCTCGGACTCGAATTTGATCTGAACAGGGCCGACATCAAGCAGAAATACCACCACAAGCTAGAAGAGGTCGCTCTTTTTCTCATCCACCACCCCGGAGTCACGGCCGTGGTTGAAGGCCATACGGACAGTCAGGGAGCCGCCTCTTATAACAAAAAACTGTCCCAAAAACGCGCCCAGAGCGTGGTCGACTATCTCACGAAAAAATTTGGCGTGGATCCGTCTATGATCACCTCACAGGGATACGGGGAAGAAACGCCTATCGCCGACAATGCCACCCCTGAGGGAAGACAGAAAAACCGCCGCGTGCTCGTTGTCATCTCTGGGGCCTATCAGACACGTTAACCCTTCCAGAGGGCGGACGAACAACCGACACGACGTCAATGACGGTGGAGACCACAGCATGATAGTCTCCTATCCATCATGGAGTTAGCCGTTCTTGAGGCCGGGAAAATTTTCCCGGCCTCTTTTTTTCCCCTTTATGTCCTCCGGATAGTTCAAGACACAAAAAACCCACCAAGACGGATGGGTGTCCTGGTGGGCGCTTACATAGGTTTCCCGTTTTGGAGGGAGGCGTGTGCGGTGTTAGCGCGGGGGAAACCTGAGGGTAAACGTTGTTCCTACGCCCTGTTGGCTGCTGACCTCCATGGTTCCGCCCATGTTTTCAACGAGACCGAAACACACGGACAGACCAAGACCTGTTCCCTTGCCAACGGGTTTGGTGGTAAAAAATGGAGAAAAGATCTTTTTCTGGTTTTCCGGGCTGATGCCCGCACCATTGTCCTGGACCCTGATTTCCACGAGCCCTTCGGGGCTATGGGTTCCAACGATAACGAGTCTTCCCCCTTGGCTGCCGTGACGTTCGACAATCGCATAGATGGCGTTGTTAAAAAAATTGAGCAATACCTGCTGGATATGTCCTGGATCGGCGTAGATACTCAAAGACTCTTCAAACAATTCACAACCCAGCTCGATACCGTTTACCGAGGCCTTTTTCTCGATCATGGACACGACCTCGGGGATGAATGCGTTCAGATCAATATCCCTGTACTCGGGTGTGCCCCGGCGTCCAAAACTCAGGATCGAACGGGTGATCTTGGCACACCGGTCTATCTGCTTCTTGATCTGGACCAGGGAATTCCGGATCTCCCGGCTGTCCTCCCCTTCCTTGAAGTCCCCCTTGTTCTTCATGTCCTCCAGGACCAACCCGATATAGGCATGGTCACTCTTCATGACCTGCAAGGGATTATTGATCTCGTGGGCGAATCCCGCAGCCATCTCACCGAGTTCGGCCAAACGGGTCGCACGCACGAGCTGGTCCTGGAGGGATGCCTTCTCCCTGTCCGTGATCCGGAGTTGTTTTTCGATACGTCCGCTCAGGACAACGGCCAAAATGACAATGCCGACACCGCTGACAAAGGTGATGGCCAGGGTCATCCAAACGGCCCGATCGAAGGGGGCAAAGGCGTCGTTCTTGTCCTGTCTGACAACAAGAAGCCATTTGTGGGGGATGATCCAGGTCGTGGCATAGAGATAGGTCATCCCATTGCGGTCTTCGTTAACATATGTTCTGATTTCCCGCGGATGGTCCGGGTACTCCAGGTCCTCGTTATCCTGGGCGAGGAATCCTCCGCCCGGTCTCCGCTGTGTCTGGAAAACCCCATCCTGATTGACGATATACGCCTCTCCTGTCCGGCCGATACGTATTTTTTCAACAAATTCGCTGAACCGATAGGTATCGATGGTCGCTCGAATAACCCATGGATTCCCCTTGTGCATTCTAGACAGGGCAATGACGAAATGGGGAACGTTCCGGAAGCCCATAAAGACATCACTCTGATAGCTCCCCTTATCAACGACCTCCTTGAACCAGGTTGCATTCCTGTACATCTTGCCGCTCAGCTTGTAGGGGCCCACATAAGAAACATGGACCCCGTGGGGATCGAAAATACCCAGATCCACAAATGCCGGGGACTCCTTTTGTAAATGGTCGAAGACCAGGGCCAGTGTCCGTGGATCCTTGAGCTCCCGGAAGCCGTGTTCAGCGAGAACAAAGGTGAGATCGGCCCTGCGCTCCTTGAGAAAGGACGTGACCATTTCCCGATGGTCCCGGACAATCCGCTGCATGGAGGACACGGTGTTTTCCTTGATCGACGTGGAAAAATGGTAATATCCGACCCCGATGATCATCAGAAAGGGGACCACCGGGACGAGGATCATCCCCATAAGGATCTGCTTGCGCAGTCTGGCATAATACTTTTCTTCCATGACCCTGGACACGTCCTTGTGGCTAAAAAAGGCATTGGCGCAAATAGACCAGCACTGGAGCCATGGATGCGAGCATGGCCAAAAGGACTATCACCCCAAGGACAATGGAGACAACGGCCTGCATCCATTTGAGGGAACACCATTTGACCAACCCCACCGCCACCAGAATAAACCGCCATGGCTCGGTGAAAATTTCCGTTGTCGGCAACCAGGAGACCATCATGGTCGTGCCGGTTGCATAGGCGTAGATGATAACCAGCTGTCGGTAGGATGCCAACCGACCAAAGAACATGCCCATGGTCATAAAGGTGAACGCGGCCAAAACAAACGGCATGCCGACGGCGTTGACTGCCAGGGTGACCCCCTGGAACAGGGAATGGTCGGAGAAATAGGCAAAACGCAGGCTGGCCCAAAATATTCCGGAAATGGCCAAAAATACCAACCCGTTTTTATACCCGGTATCTTCAGGAAGACCGCTGAAAAAAACTCTGGGAGAGGTGATCAAGCCGACCACCGTCTGGAAATATGTCTGCTTGTGTGCAGTGGTATCGTTATCCCGGTGCTCCATCTCCTGGACGGGGAGTGTTTCTGTACGCATGGCTTCTCCTGGCTAGAAAGAGGCGTTGGTGATACGTTACTGACCAAAATAATGAAGGATCTTTTCCCCAACCCCCCATCCGAGCATGACCATCGTCAGGATGAAGAAAAGGAGCCGTTCGAATTTTTTTGTAAAATAGGTTGTACCACCTTTATGGACGATCGGTTTTCTCGGTTGTGCATTCATGGTGTCCTTCCGTTGCTCATTCTCCGGTATCAAGCGATTGGGCCGGACCATGCGTCCGGCCCCCCTCCTTACGGGCCGTGCTCCGCAAAAAAATCCCTTGTAGAGCACGGCCCGTAAAGCACAAGCAGGTCTAGTATCCCGGCAAACCGGGAAATCCCATGACCCCCCAAAGTACAGCGGTACACAGCAATATGACAATGTTGGCGACAAACCACATGGGAATGCCCACGCGCAAATAATCCTTGGGCTCGAGATAGCCACTGGCGTAGACGATGGCATTGGGGGGCGTGCCTATGATCAAACAATAGGCAAAGGATGATGCCGCAGCGGTACTCATGGCCATGAAGGGGAGGAAGCTCGTGCCCGGATGGACCAGGCCGGCCATGTTCAGGGTGATCGGACCAACAGCCGCTGCTGCAGGACCATCGGCCATGAGGTTGGTCAGGACCGCGGTCAAGGCGTTGGCCGTGGCCATGAGTGGCAGTCCCTGATCCATGCCGAATGGGGCCAGAAAGTCGATGACCGAATTAGCCAGCCAATAGGCCGCACCGGTCTTGTCCAGGGTACGACCGAAGATGATCGCACCGGCGTACAGCCAGACAACCCCCCAATCGACCTTGTTCTGGTAATCACGCCAATTGACGACACCGGTCATGATATACCCCACGGCGCCGGCAACGGCGATAACACCGATACCCAAGCGTACGGGATAGATGCCTATATTGTAGAAGATTTTTTCAGTGAACCATCCAAAGACCATGACCAGGAAGATAACAACCGCCCATATCTGCTTTCGGTCCCAATTGCCCATCTTTCCGATTTCCTTCTCAAGATGCTGCATGGCCGGCTTCAGGGATGTGATCCGGGGCTTGAACCGCCAATTGACCACGAACCAGGTGACGGGAATCATGGCGATAAGGAAGGGGAAACAATAGGTGACCCACTGGAAGTAGCCGATGTCGAACCCGAACATGTCGTTTAGATAGGTCATCATGATGACATTGCGGGCACCTCCGGAGGGGGCACCGGGACCACCGATGTTACAGGCCATGGCAATGGCGATCATGAGCATCTTTGCCAGTTCCTTGTCCTCGGGCACCTCTTTGGTCAGACTGTTCTGGTACAGAAGCATACCGATGGGCAGAAACATGGCGGCCAGTGCGTGGTCGGAGATGAAAGCGGCCAACGGGGTGATGATCAAGAAAAAGATCAGGGTGATCCACCGGACATTGGGCACGGCCAACTTCTTGAACATCATCATGCACACCCGCTTATCCACGCCCGTCTTGACGAAGGCCGCGGCGAACATCAAACTTCCCATGATGAACCAACAGGCGTCTGACCAATAGAGCATGGCCACCTGCTTCCTGGTGACAACGTTGCAGAAGACCAGAATCAACCCGATACAGAAGGCGACCGCGGGCAACGGGATACATTCGGTGACAAAGCAAAGGACGACAAAGACCATCATGGCGATGGAAACCTTGATCGCCCAGGTTCCCTTGTCCGCTGATTTTTTGTCCTTTTCAGACAACGTGTTGTAATCCAAAACATTTGTTCGATAGTCATAGGCCTTTTCCATGATTGTCCGGAACTGTTGGTCGTCCAAGTTGTCCGCGACAAAGACATTGGCCTTTTTGAAATTGGGAGCCGTACAAGGAATACGGTACTTCTTGCACCACGTGGCCGTTCTCTTCATGAAACGGGATTTGCTCAGGGCGCCCATGCGCATGTTCCGCTCCATCATCTGGGCGGTGAGCAATTGCCACTGTTCGACATCCGAACTCTTTTTCTGGAACAATTCTCCGGTCAACAGATCCACCACGGCCTTGGGACCGACCTTGTATTGGGTACCGACCTTGACCATGCTCCCCGGGGTCGGCAGGACAAGTATGATGAAAAAAAGCACGACCGGAATGATGAAAATCTTCCAGTCCACATACTTGTCGTATCCTGTGGCCTTTTTCTTTTTCTGTGTCATATATACCTCTACTTGGTTGTCAGATTGGGCATGGAAAATTGGTGTGTCTGGTTATGCAGCCAGGATGATTTTCGAAATTTCATAGAACAATTCCTGTTCACGGATGACGCCGATGACCCGGCCGCCCTCCTCGACCACCACACGCCTGCGTCCTTTTGCGAACATGGTGTCGGCCACTTCCATGAGATTGGCATCCCCATCCACCACCGGAGGACATTCCCTCATCACGTCCCGGATCTTTCTGTCCTTGAGTTTCTTGACCTGGGTAGAAAAAAGCCCGGTCCAGAACATGGTCGAATACTGCATGGATTCGGCCATGGACGGCTTGGGCGCTGAAAGATACTCGGGCCGGATGGCCTCGAGAAGTTTTTGCATGGTCAAAACGCCCACCACCTTCCTTCCCTCGAACACGGCGATGGCCCGGTGACCGCTCTCCATGATCTTGCCCGTTGACAAGAATTTCTCGTATGCATCCTTGAGTTTCTCAATCCCTTCCTTGACGGTGCTGCCAGCCTGCACCGAGGTATAGTCCTCGATGGGAATCATGATCTCGGCGGCCGTCTTCTCCCTGGGAAAACGTGTATGCACGGACGTGTGCGCATCGTTGATCTTTGCGGACAACAGATCAATGTCACAGGGTTTGTTCAGATAATCAAAGGCCCCCTTGAGTAGGGATTTCCTGGCCGATTCCATGCCCCCATGTCCGGTGAGCATGATAACCTGGATATCCGCGTCGATCTCCTTGATCCTGGGCAGGGCTTCCTCGCCGCTCAACCCCGGCATCTTGATATCCAGGACCACCACATCGTGGGGGGCTTTTTTCAAGATATCCAGGGCCTCTTCCCCACTCCCGGCAATGGAAAGCTCATATCCCTTCCGTTCCAGGATCTTGGAGGTCGTCGAACGGAACCGTTCTTCATCGTCAACCATCAACACCTTGATCTTCTTTGCCATTATCTACCTCCTTTTTGGTCGGACTGTGGTAAAGATGTATATTGGTGTCATGTACTTCCAAAAAATCGGGCCGAACAATCAATGTTGACCACAGGTTTTCTTGGCCTTTTGCAGGAGATCGTCCGGGTCCACCGGTTTGACCATGTATCCCGCCGCTCCATACTGCATCCCCTGGGCGGCCGATTCCATGGTCGCGTGTCCCGTGAGTAGAATCACTCGGGTCTCGGGATATCGGTCCGTTATCCGAACCAGGGTTTCTATACCGGTTATTCCGGGCATTTTCACATCCAGGACAACCACGTCCACGGTGTTCTCCTCGAGGATTTCCAGGGCCCGTCCCCCGCTGTCAGCGGTCAACACCATGACCCCCTTTCGCCGGAACAGTTTGGAGGCGCTTTCCAGAAAATGGACCTCGTCGTCCACGAGGAGAAGACGCAGTTTTTGTTCATTCCTGTTCACGGCCGACTCCTTCTCCGGGCCTTGATCCATGCCTGACGGATCTTTTCCAAAAGTTCGTCAATGGACACGGGCTTCATCATGTAATCAAAGGCCCCCAGTCCCATGCCCCGCTCACCCGCCCGGACCGATGCATGACCGGTGAGCATGATCACCTCGATTTCCGGATAGGTCTTCCTGATCTCCTCCAGGATCTCCAGCCCGTCCCTGCCGGGCATCTTCACGTCCAGGACGACGACATCGGTCCCATTGGTGTACAGATATTCAAGCGCCCCTTGACCATCGGACCTGCCCACAACCTGGAGTTTCCGTTTGTTCAATCGCTTGACCAGGGTTTCAAGAAGATCCGGTTCATCATCGACTATGAGTACGCGAATGGCATCCATTGGACTATCCTTGTTGGACGGTCAGGGGCAGGGTTATAATAAAGGAGGCCCCTTTTCCCCTGGTATTCTCGAGACGCAAGGTCCCGCCGAGTTTCTCGATGATGCTGTAGCTGATGGCCAGCCCGAGCCCGGTTCCCTGGCCCACGTTCTTGGTGGTAAAAAAAGGATCGAATATCTTTTTCTCGATTTCTCTGGGAACGCCGGGACCACTGTCCTGGATAACCACGCGTATCTCCTTTGTACGCAGTTCTGCCAGGGTAGCGATCGATATATCCCCGCCCTTGCCGATGGCATCGATGGCATTGTTCAGGATATTCAGAAAAACCTGTTGTAATTGGGAAGTATCGCTGAGTATTCTGGGAAGGTTCTGCTGCATCCGCGTGGTGATGCTGATATTTCTGTATTTGGCCTCGTTCTCCAGAAAGGAAAGGGTCTGCTCAAGGACCGCATTCACGTCCACGCTTTCCCGCAAGGGTTCCATCCTTCTGGCAAAACCGAGCAATCGGTGCACGACCTTTTTGGCCCGCTCGACGTGGATCTCAATCTTGTCCACGGAATCATTGAATTCATGAAAATTTTCGCTGTTCTTGACGTCTTCCTCTTCCAAAAGATCATGGATCCATCCGGCCTTCTCCTTGATCACGGCCAGGGGATTGTTCACCTCATGGGCAACACCCGCGGCCATCTTGCCCAGGGCGGCCATCTTGCTCGACTGCATGAGACTTTCATCGAGCATGGCCTTTTCCTGCTCGGCACGCATGAGCTGACGGATCATCAGCCGTGTAAGGACCAGGGTTCCGAACAGGATGATCGCAACCCCCGCAATCCCGGTGGCGATGACATAATGCTGGGTCCGGAGCAGTGGAGAGAACTCCTCCTTGGGATCTTCACGGACGATGAGTAACCAGTCCTTGCGTTCGAGCCATTGCAAGCCGAAAAGGATCTCCCCTGACGGGGAAGACCTTTCAAGAATTCTGGGACCGGAAAAGCGTGAGGGAGTACCGAGGAGGGTCTTGAGCGATGGGGTTTGCCCAAAACGGGGGGTGGTCTGGAATTGCATGGTCTCGTTGACCAGATAGGCGTCGCCATGTGTGCCCTGCTGGATGGATTGGACCAATGATTCGAACACCCCCGAATCGATGGTCGCCCTGAGTATCCAGTTGGTATCCCCCTCCCTACGCAATACTGCGATGATGAAATGGGGAAATTTCCGGAATCCCATGAACACGTCGCTCACATATACCCCCTTGGCCAGGACCTCGTGGAACCATCTTTCGTTCCTGTAGTTGACCCCCTGGAGATTGTAGGGTCCGCAATATGCGACATGATTGCCCTGCCGGTCGATGACCCCCAGGTCGATAAAAGATTCCGATCCCTGACGGATAATCCGCAGAATGTTCTCCAGATACTCGCTCCTGCTGATTCCGGCATAGGATTGTGTCCCGGCTATGATCTTGAGCTGAGCGATCCTCTCATCCAAAAAAAGATCCAGCGCCCGTCCCTTGTTGGTCACCAGAGTGGAAAGGCTTTCGGTGATCTTGTTCGTGTATGTCCCACTGAACTGATAATAGATGGTGACACCCAGAAGCAGGAGAGGAATGACCGCAAATCCCACAGTGAGCCCGGTAATTTTGGCCCCAAGTTTCCTGAATTGTTTGTTTTCCATGGTTGCTAGGCGATCCTGGGGGATCCTGAATATGGTGTGCAGAAATGCGGAACAAACCGCAGTATGAAAAGCAACCGATATGCCAATGCTGGAAAAAGGGGGGATCGGAAGGTGATCACCGGTGGCATTACAAGCCCATCCACCTGGAATACATCATCTTTATAATCAAATAAGCTTATGGAAGTCGTTGGAAAAGAAGGGGGGGCCGGACACGCTGGAGCCGAGTGAGGTGCGGCGACCTTTTGCATCCGACAATAGAAAGGACCCTATGGAGACACAGGGCTGGACGCCAAGAAGGACAGGAGGTAATGGGCCAATCTGGTGGAGAATGTTTGCAAAAATCCCGCAATCATATCTCCAACCGTGTTTTTACAGACTGTAAAAATTGCTGACAGAAACCTCGGGAGATCTTGGATCCCAGAGATCCGTCTCCCCCACGTCTCCTCTTTGCTGTACTTTTTTTTCTGTACGGCATGGAAATGGAAAGGCCTTGGTCCGTTAGAACCATCCTATCCGACACATGCAACACAACAATCGCCATGCAACTATTAAAAACATTGAAACGCCGTCTAGCCGGCCTTTTCACTCGACGACCGGCTACCGCTCGGGATCCTATCGACGAGGAATCCCGGGCCCATGTTTTCAAGGCCCGCTATCACGCCTTTAGACAGCTGCTCGCGGCCAACAATAAAACCCTCGAGTTGATGACGGACATGGAAGAGGCCCTTCAGGGCAACCGCCCCTTTGGCATGTCGTTTGTCAGATCCCGGTGCACGGCCGTTTCAACCAATGTCTACCGGATCATCCGCAATCTGTGTGAACTCAATCCCACGGACTATCAGGGGCTGAAAACCACCTTCAAGGAAATACAGCACAGGGTTTCGGGACATCTAGCAACAGGGGGCCCCACCGCCGGGGACCGGATTATTCTCTCCTTTGAGGAGATAACCAAGGAATCTGCGGATGCAGTTGGGAGCAAGATGGCCAATCTGGGTGAACTCAAAAACCGTCTGCGACTCCGCGTTCCCGAGGGATTTGTGGTCACCACCCGTGGGTACCACCTCCTCATGAACCACCAGGGGCTGCAGGACCGGGTCAACTGCCTTATCCAGGCCACCCCCATCGAACCCATCGCAAGCAAGGACGATCAGGACAATGATCTGTCCAAGACATGTGACATGATGGGGGTCAAACCTTCCAATCTCTTTGAGGTTTGCGCCCAGATCCAGGGACTCATTGCCAAGGCGCCCGTTCCGGATGGATTGCGGGACGCCATTCTTCAGGCCTACGACCAGCTTTGTGAAAAAACCGATAGCTGTCCAAAGGTCTCCCTGCGTTCCAGTGCCCTGGGCGAGGACATGGCCGACACCTCCTTTGCCGGCCAGTACCGTTCCGAACTCAATGTGGAGAGGGAGAATATCATCCAGGCCTACAAAGACATCGTGGCCAGTAAATACTCGCTTAGGGCGCTGACCTACCGGTACAATCGGGGTATCAGGGACGAGGATGTCCCCATGTGCGTAGGGTGTATGACCATGGTCCCTGCACGTGCGGGCGGGGTCATGTACACGCGGAACCCCCTGGATATTCGGGATACGGACGTATACATCAATTCTGTCTGGGGATTGGCCAAGTCGGTGGTCGACGGTTCCGTGGCAACGGATCAGCTCGTGGTGCACAAAAAGGCCCCCTACGGGGTGGTCGGCAAGGAAATCCGTTCGCAAACCCAAAAATTGTCCTGCGATGAGGGAGAGGGGATCAAACGCGAGGATCTCGAGGAGGATACCTGCCTGCTCCAATCCGTGTCCGATGAAGAAGCAAGTGGGTTGGCCCGCTTGGCCGAGCTCATAGAATCCCATTACGGCCGGCCCCAGGATGTGGAATGGTCCATCGACACCTCCGACCAGGTCTTTCTGCTCCAAAGCCGCCCCCTCAAACAGCACGATGTGCCCCAAGAACCCTTCTCCGGCACGATAAAGACCCCGCCCGGCGTGGAGCCGCTGTTTACCGGAGGGACCACTGCCGGTGCGGGGGTTGGCAGCGGCAAGGTGTTCATTGTCCAAAAGGATGTGGATATTCTGCTCTTTCCCAAGGATGCCATTCTGGTCTCATCCCGTTCCCTTCCCAAATGGGCCTCGGTCCTTAGCAAGGCCCAAGGGGTGATCACGGAACACGGCAGCGTTGCCGGACATCTGGCCAATGTCTCCCGAGAATTCGGCGTCCCCGCCCTTTTCGGGGTCACCGGGGCGACGTCCCTGCTGCACACCGGCCAAGAGATAACCCTGGATGCCGAGGGGCGGGCGGTCTATCCGGGAAGGATCGAGACGGTTCTCAAAGACCGCCGTCCCCACAAGAATCTGATGCAGGGCAGTCCGGTGTACAATACCCTGAAGAACGTGTCCCGGCATATACTCCCCCTGAATCTCCTGGACCCGGATTCCCTCGCTTTCACCCCCTCGTCCTGCCGGACCTACCACGACATCACCCGTTTCGCCCATGAAAAATCCGTGCAAGAGATGTTCGATTTCGGCAAGGCCAATCCCTTTTCCCCCCGGTCGAGCAAACAGCTGCGGGCGAAGGTGCCCATGCAATGGTGGATCATCAATCTGGACAATGGGTTCAAAGAGGAAGTCCGCGGCAAATACGTGGATCTGGACAATATCGCCTCTATCCCTATGCTGGCCATATGGAAGGGATGCGTTGCCATCCCCTGGGACGGGCCGCCCAACCTTGACGGGAAAGGATTCATGAATGTGATGATGCAATCGGCCACCAACCCCCAGCTCAACCCGGCCATCGCCTCGGACTTCACCAACCGCAACTATTTCATGATCTCCAAACATTTCTGCAATCTGCAATCACGGTTTGGCTACCATTTCACCAGTATCGAGGGCCTTGTCGGTGAGCGGGTCCGGGAGAATTACCTGCGGTTCCAGTTCAAGGGAGGGGCGGCCGATTATCAACGAAAGGTCAGACGGGCGGAATTCATCGGAGAAATCCTGGAAAATTACGATTTCCAAACCCGGGTGCGGGAAGACGCCATGTTCGCGCGCATGGACAATTACGAGCAACCGTTTCTGGAAACCCGTTTGATCGTTCTCGGGTATCTGCTCATGCATACCCGGCAACTGGATATGATCATGTCCAATGAAAATGTTGTTGCTCGGTACCGGAAAAAAATCGTTCAGGATATCGAAAAGATACTCGGGATATATGGCGAGAGCAAACAGGACGGGTAACGATGCGGGTGCATTTTCCAAGAATCAGCATTGCGGATATAAGAAATTTAAGAAATTATTGGCGGTTAGCATGTAGCTCTCTCATTCCTTACATCTTCCAGTTTCCCAAATTTATTGATCGGCACTCAGGTTTGATGATAAATTTCAATATGTTGCAATAGTAAAATTTTGACTGTAACCGTTAGCGGGAAGGATACCCTGGGAGGGGGGATCCGCTCCGATACACGGCACGTCATTGACGGACTTGATCCGGAATCTTTCCAGGTTTGGCGTTGCGTTGGCGTCTTGGCCCGTTCCTTGTCCGTTACAAGCCCGGACTTTGCCGTGAATGGCGGCTTTGGGCAAAAATCCGATCCAAAATGGGGACCCACTCGTCTGGACACCAGCGCTCCAATGCCCTAATATTTTTTATTTGGGCATTGTCCAATCTATCCACACTCCTACCACCCATAACCAAAAAGGATCCAACCATGCAGCAAAACAATGATCTTGGCCAGGCGGTCATGCGCGGCCTTCTTTTGGGCGGCTCCATCGGCCTCATCGCCGGCTGGTTCGGTATGCACCCCTTACGCGCCCTTTTGACCGGATTTCTGTGCGGGATCCTGGCCGGAGTGACCAAATACCGTTTGGATAACAGAAAAAAATAGCCCCCATCCCTCGGGCACACCACGGCATCCAGCCCCTGAGGACAGCCAACTACGACCTTTTCTTGCATTACCCCACCCGCAAGAGTATGTCGGTTATATTCTGGTATAATCGTGATTGTTCCGTTTTGTACCCTCCACCATACATATACGCTATCGTCTTCTTTGGATTCCATGTTATCGGGGAGCGTTGAACATGACCCACACGTTGCATAAAGAAACTGTCTCTAAGGATGGATTCTGTCTATGGGAGGTCGAAAATTTCGAATTCCGTATCGGCCTTCTCGGAACGGGTGCGGGGTTCACCACCATCCTGGACCTCATTGCCTCCAAAGAATATCAGGACTTTCTCCCCCCTCTCCGTCTAGAGGCCCTTGTCGTGGGCCCACAAAACAACATCTCCCACAAACGCTCCTATATCCGGAGCCTGAAGGTTCCCATATATCACGAGTGGAGAACAATGCTGGAAAAACATCCCCGGATAAATCTGGTCGTGGATGTTTCCGGTTTCAAGTTCAATCCCTCGGAGATCCGCAAGGCCCTTCCGGACAATGTCTCGTTCATGGACCACGACACGTCCATTTTTTTCTGCGGACTGCACAACATGTTCCAGACGGCCTCGCACTGCAAGGTTGATCTGGACCAACGGAAAATCCTTCTTGATGCAATCATCAGCAACATCAGGGAGGATATCCTCCTGCTGGACAAAGACTACAGGGTCATGGATCTCAACCCCAATGTCTCCAACAGGATCGGCAAAAGCAAGGAGGAGATCATCGGAAAACATTGTTGGGACGCCCAGGCACTCCCGGGAGGAGATATTTTCTGCCCCAAACGGGACAAGCAATGCCCCGTTGCGACAACGCTGTTCACGAAAAAAAAAGCTGAATCCCTGCTCACACGGGTCAGCAACGACGGACACCTGCTTTATTACCGGGTCTATTCCTATCCCGTGTTCAATGCCCAGGGAGAGCTTGCCCAGGTCCTTGTCATGCGCCGGAACATTACCTCCAGGACGCACAAAGAAAAACAGGTCCAGGAAAAAGAAAAGCTGTCCATTCTGGCCTCCATGTCCATGTATCTGGCCCACGAAATCCGTAACCCCTTGTGTGTCATCGGCGGTTTTACCAAGTCCCTGCTCAAGTCATCCAATCTTTCTGAGCAGGAACGGGCAAAGATCCGCATTGTCGAGGAAGAGACCGCCAAACTGGACAATGTCCTGCAAAACATCCTCAATTTCACCAGACGGGATGCAAAGAAATTCGGCGAGATCGATCTCAACGGAGTGGTCAAGGAGACACTCGAACTGATCGAGATCGGGTACAATCTTCGGGGCCACGTCTTTCAGGTGAACTTGGCCGAAGAAATCCCCCTGCTCAAGGGAAAACCGGACGTCCTCAAACAATGCATTCTCAACCTGGTCAAAAACGCCATGGAAGCGACCCCCGACGGCTCGGAGATAGTTATCGAGACCGGATTATCCGAGGATAAACTCCGGATATCCATTGCCGATACCGGGGTGGGGATGGACGAAGATGAAATCGAGATGGCTTTCAGTCCCTTCCATACAACAAAATCAAAAGGATATGGTCTGGGACTTCCGATGATACGGAAAGCGGTGGAGGAGTTTGGCGGACAAATAGATCTGCAGAGCCAAAAAGGGGTGGGAACCAAGGTAACCCTGACCTTCCCGCCTGTTCTGGAGTTGGATGAAACCCCCGCCATTCTGTCGGTATAAATCCACCCATGGCCATCCAATCTTTTTCCAGCCACAGGTTCGGCTGGTCGTTTCTTGGGGTATACCGCCGGCAGGATGGGGCCGCCCCAAAATATACGCCGGGCCAAAACCTCAAGTATAACTTTTAACTTTAGACCACTTAAAAAGTGGATGTACTAGATTACATTTACGTGAAAAAAGCATCCTGAAACCGGATACGGGCTCCATTTTCACTGAATATTCCATGGAAGGACCGGGAAAAACCATACAATGGCCGATCCCGGAGAGAGCGAAAAGGCCCATCCGGCAACAGGATCCTTAAACTGTTCTAACCGCACCGATGGAGCAATCGGTCCTCTCATCGCCGG
Organism: Desulfoplanes sp.; assembly: GCF_054921335.1. NCBI lineage: Bacteria > Pseudomonadati > Thermodesulfobacteriota > Desulfovibrionia > Desulfovibrionales > Desulfoplanaceae > Desulfoplanes > Desulfoplanes sp. The sequence goes on from NZ_JBUDSQ010000012.1 coordinate 15,589, forward strand.
CTATGCCCTCCCTCCGTTGGAGCATGTGCCCGGACCTGAAATACTCTTTCTCGTCCCCCCCCCCAAAAAAAGAAGTAAAGTTAACTAAACTTTAGTTACTAAACCATAGTTAACTTCCAGCCCTCCCCCCTGTGCCTCTTTGGTGAACAGATGGTTAACAACTGGTTAACTAAACTCCAGTAACTCCCCCCGGGTATATAAACCACCCAACCGGCACCTTGCGCCGTTTGTCATCAACGAAAACCGCTGTACGGGGTGGCTGTTGTCGCACAAAAAAACGGGGTGACAGCGGCCAGGTTTCTTCCGTTTGATCGGCTGCAGACTGTTGCCTGATCGCCCACCAGGACGGGGGGTGTCTACACGGCCCCGCGCATCCAAGCTCCCATCTGTCCGGCTGCCCCACCATGACAGAACCAAGGCACAGGGCCAACAATGTATAAAGTTAACGCGCTGCGTTAATTTTGCGCACTTACATTGATACGTTAATTTTCATCCATGGAACGGTGCGCTGATCCATCCTTTCCGGCCTTCTCTCCCGACCATGGTCCCCGCCACACCATCCACCAGCAAGAGGAACCACGATCGGTCGCAAGTCCCCCCAAATGCCCGAGCAGCCCCCCCCCCTTCTTTCCCAAGGGCCATATCCCCGTTCTGAAACAGGCAGTCCGGAATACCGGCAACACCATTCCCCCGTTGCGTACTATTAATCTACCACGAGGTTAACACGAACCGGATACCACCCGTGCTTAAGTTAACCATTTCCCCGGTGTTGACATTAACCAATAATTAACTTAAAAGATTTTCAAGAGGAAACACCACTTACACCAATTACCCCCCTACCACCCATGACCAAGCCACCCCCATCCTTCGACCAGACCTGGCAAAGAATGCTCGGGGCGATCAACGCCCAAACCGATTCAGCCCTGGCCCACTTTCTCTCCATCACTCCTGCCGGGGTGAGCAGCGTCAAAAAGAAACAAAAAATTCCTTCTTCATGGTTCGATAAAATCTCTCTGGAAACCGGGATCTCCAGATCCTGGCTTGTTGGGGACTCCGCGACCGCCTCTTCGAGCCCTGCTGGCCACTCCCCTTCTCCGCATGCTTCCTCCACCCCTTCTTCACGTCCGCAACAAACACGGAACGTGGTCCCGACCGGAACCATTAATGTCGCCGAGGTTATTTCCAAGGCCATTGAAATCCTCGGATCAAAAACCGACTATGCGGAGACACTCGTTACCAACGTCAATGCGCTGCACAAGGCCATGCTCGCGGAAAAACAGATCGCTGCCTTTAATACTGAAATGATGGAGGCCTTTGCTGCCTTCCAAAAAAAACATCAGGACCGAGAATAGCCGGTACGGACAATACTTATAGCAAAACATTAATTTTATCCCATCCGGCACAAGCGTACCTTGGCCATCGCGGATGCCCTGATAGGGTATTTCTCCGCCCCCCCACCGGGTGGAAAAGGCATGCAATATACCAGTCAACACCGCGGGGCGATCCCACGTACGCTCTTGCCGGATAGGCGGTCTTTACCTGTCAAAGGGCCAAAAATGCTCTTGACGGTACGCACCCATTTGCTGAATACCCCCTGTTTGCTATGATTTTCCACAACCAGCCATCGTCACAGAAATATAATCATTTTGTCATACAATTGTGACTGACTGCCAGCAAAGATCTTTTTTTCAAGACGATTAGCGTAAATCTGCCAACACTGTTTATCGCTTTATTTCTCAAAGAAAATCGTATAGTCAGTAGATACACTTCCAAGCCCGCCAACGGAATATTCATCCCAACAACCAGCGGAAAGGACCATGTCACCTCTATCGTCCCAGTCAATAAGTCTGCGAAAAACGCCTCCCATCACCGATACAGAATTTCATACCCTGAGGGATTTTATTTACAAACTCACGGGGATTGATGTTCCGGAACGGCGTAAATATCTCCTTGAGACACGCCTCGGTGCCCGGCTGAAGGCCCTGGAACTGCGTAATTTCAAAGAATATTTCAAATTCTTGACGACCTCAACGGACCGAAAAAAAGAAATCAATCTGCTGTTTGAAAAAATTACCACCAATGAAACAAGCTTTTTCAGGGACATAAAACAGCTTGGCGTCTTCAAGATGTTCGCCCTGAAAAACATCATCGATGCCCAGACCAAATCAGGAAAAAAAGAACTCAATATTTGGTGTGCGGGCTGTTCTTCCGGAGAAGAGGCCTACACCCTATCGATCATGCTCCATGAAATTTTAAAAATGTCGATCCTGAGTTGGAAAATCAGTATCTTTGCCAATGATCTCTCGCCCGCCGTGATCGCCAAAGCCAAGCGTGGTGTGTACAACGACTATTCGTTACGCAACACCCCCAAAGAGATCGTTTCCAAATATTTTACCGCCGAGCCCGGTGGATACAAAGTTCATCCCAAGATCCAAAAACCCATCACGTTCCAAGCACTCAATCTGAATGACTCATTGGCCATCAAGCGGATAAAAAAATCGCACGTGGTGTTTTGCCGCAACGTTATCATTTATTTCGATGATGCCATGAAACGGAAGGTCGTCAATCATTTTTACGATAATCTTCTTCCGGAAGGTTATCTGGTCATCGGCCATTCAGAAAGTCTCCACAAGTATGCCCGTTTTTTCATTCCCCAGGCAAAGCCCGGTGGAATCATGTACAAAAAAGCTAAATAACTCCCCACATGCTAAGCTCGAAACGGAGGGCAGTTGTGCATAAAATCTGTACAGAACATCTCCAGCCGGGAATGGTTCTGGCCAAGGATGTTCCCGGAGCCGACGGTAGCACTTTACTGGCCAAAAAACATCTGCTGGACGACAGCAATATTGAGACCATCAGTGATCTGGATATCGGATATGTGTTTATCGAGTCCATGGGTAAGCAAAAAGATGCCGAAGACCTTTTGCGGCGTTGCGACGAGTATGCTTACAAATTTTTCATGTACGTGAATCCTGAAAGCGACCTGTTCAACAACCTCTACCGGCTGTGTCTGGATAGGATCCTGTCCAACTCGACTGTCGACTGGAATCTTCCGTGTGCCAAAGACCTCCGCGGTGCCGATGTAGAACATATGCGCGATCTTTTTTTCAAGGGCGAAGGGCGTCCATCGGATATTGTCGACCATGAGACATCGCTGGTCTCTTTCCCGGATATCTATTTCCGTATCAAGGAGGTCCTGGAGGATAAAGCCTGTTCTGCGTCGGCGATTGCCCAGGTCGTGTCCAAGGATATCGGACTCTCGGCAAAGCTTTTGCGTCTGGTCAACAGCCCCTTTTACAACTTCACCTCAAAGATTGATTCGATAGACAGGGCTATTTCCCTTATCGGGGACGAGGCCTTGACCACGCTCGCCCTGGGTGTCTCTGCGATCAATTTTTTCAAGGATATTCCTCCCGAGCTTGTTGACATGCGGACCTTTTGGAAACATTCCTTGAGTTGTGCCATATTCAGCAAGCTGCTCGCCGGTGAGCTCGACCTTCCGGCTGAAAGTTTTTTTACCGCGGGATTACTCCATGATGCCGGACGGTTGATCATCTTCAAAAACATGCCCTACGGATCCGTTCAGGCCCTCCTCGCCGCACGCAGCGAAATGCTCCCGCTGGTCGAGGCAGAAAAACAGATTTTCGGTTACGACCATACCGACGTGGGCGACCTCCTGTTCAAGACATGGCAAATGCCTGATTTTTTACGGGATATCATTGCCAACCACCACACTCCGGAAAAGGCCCATGCCCCGCGCAATGCCGCCCTTGTCCAGTTGGCCGACAATATGGCCAATGCCATGGCCATACCATCAGGCAGCACATTCGTTCTGCCGGGAATGCAAGAAGAACATTGGAAATCCCTGGGCGTGACACGGAACAAAATCGAAGAGATATGTTCGATCCACGATGAGTGCATCGATCAGGTGCTCGAAGGATTTATTTGAGCCGCCCCTCTACCCATGGATAGACAATCATGAGGACGAAATCCGCATACGATGTCAGCACAAACGTATAATGTAAACTTCATCAACCCCCTGCTCCAGGCCGTGCTGAATGTCCTATCCACCATGGCCGGTGTGGAGGCCAGTCCCAGCCAACCTTTCTTGAACAGAGACGGGAAAGCCGTTGGGGATATAACAGGACAGATTACCATCGACGGACACGCCAAAGGTGTTATCGCCGTGAGTCTGAGCAAGGAAGCTATCCTAAAAATCGTGAACAACATGCTTTTTGAAAACTATACGGAAATCAACGAAGAGATCGCCGATGCGGTTGGTGAACTGACAAACATGATTTCCGGACAGGCCCGGAGCAGCCTCTCCGAAATGGGCATGACCTTCCAGGCATCGACCCCGTCGGTTGTCATAGGCAAGGGCAAGTCCCTGGAACATATCCCCTCCGCCCCCATTTTGAGCATCCCTTTCTCCTCCGATGATGGTGACCTTATCGTTGAAATCAGCCTGGCCCAACCAGAGTAACCCCCACGTTTCTTCGGTCCTGCCCCTCCCTGCACGTTTGACAAAAAATTCTCCGTTTTCATCTACCTTGATATAATCCACAAAAAGCCCCCTTGCCCTTGGTCCATGGCCAGGGGGCTTTGGCAATTCCCGGTGAAAATAGTCATAAACACAATCATTCCGGATAGATTCGCAGGGGCCTTTTGCGAACCCCCCGTTTTTTTGAGCCCCGGGAGACGAGAAAAAACAATGGGTTGGGCACGGGTATTACCGGACCGGGATATCCTGAGGGGGCTCCATTTCCAGCGTGTTCTTGTGATCGGGTATTGTGCCGGAACAGAAGTTCTGCAATACTGGGTAAAAACGTTTTGTATCCACCAACCGACAAAAAATGAGCACCATGGACACGGCAGAGTACATTCTTGCAGCAGATATCGGCGGAACATCCAGCAGATTTGGCTGGTTCACAACCGAGAATGATCGTTGCCAAATGACAGACCGTATCCAGCTGTCCACCCCATCGAGCCGGTGTTTCACGGATATGCTCGAGCGGGTCAGCCATGCCGGTCCCGTAGGCAATATCCGGATGGCCGTGTTTGCCCTGGCCGGAGCCGTTGAACAGGATGGGTCTGTCCATCCGCCCAATATCCCCTGGAACATCCATCAGAACATGATCACCCCGTACTTTCCAACCAACATTCTGATCAACGATTTCCAGGCCCAGGCCTTTGGCTGTCGGACCGACCTGATCCGGCATGCGATGACCATCCAGGCGGGTAGTCCAAACACGGACGGTATCCTGGCCGTCATGGGCGCGGGCACGGGGCTCGGCCACTGCATCCTTGTTCCCGATGGACACGGGGGGCATGTAACGGTCGCCTCGGAGGCCGGCCATGCCGCCTTTCCCCTGTACGGTAAACATGAGACCGAATATCTGGCCTTTTTGCGCAGAGAAACCGGTCACGATTACGCCACCGGGGACATGGTGGTCACGGGATCCGGATTGTCCCGACTACATGCCTTTCTGGGCGGTACCGTCCTCTCCCCTGCCGACGTGGCAAACCAATCCGACCGGTTCCCCAAGACGCTGGAGTGGTTCGCACGGTTCTACGGCAGGGCCTGCCGACAGTATTGTCTGAATATACTGCCCACACGCGGACTGTACATAAGCGGCGGTCTGGCGGCCAAGCATCCCGCAATGATCACCCATCCCGCGTTCATCATGGAATTTCTGGAGTCCAGCGACTACCACGACCTGCTCCAAGACATCCCTGTTTTTCTAAACCGTGAAGAAGACCTGGGACTGTGGGGCGCTGCCGCATACGGTCGTCAACGGGTGAACCAAGAAGAGACCCCATGAACCGGCATCGGACCATGGACAGCACAACATGGAAAAAAATCCTCATTCTCGGCGCGGGGATCGTTGCCGTGACCCTGTTTTTTTCCCTGGACCTGAACGGGTATTTGACCCTTGCATCCATCAAACACTCCCGGCAATTCTTCCAGGAGCTTTTGATGGCCCACCCTTTTCTGGTCAGCGGAGGGTATTTTTTCATCTACATTACGGTGGTGGCCCTCAACCTTCCCGGTGCCGCCGTGATGACCCTGGCCGGGGGCGCGCTGTTCGGCTTCTGGATGGGTACGATCCTGGTCTCTTTCGCCAGCACCATGGGCGCGACCATTGCGTGTTCCGTGGCCCGGTATTTGTTCCGCGGACCCATCAAGACCAGGTTTTCCAAAACCTTTGCCAAAATCGATCAAGGCATCGCCCGCGAGGGTGCCTTCTACCTGTTCACCCTGCGGCTCATCCCGGTTTTTCCTTTCTTTGCCATCAACCTGCTCATGGGGTTGACCAGACTCCCCCTGCTGCGTTTCTACTGGGTCTCGCAAGTGGGCATGCTCCCGGGGACCCTGGTGTATATCAACGCGGGAAAAGAACTGGGCAAGCTCGAATCCCTGCAGGGCATTCTTTCGCCGTCACTCATCGGCGCGTTCGTCATTCTCGGTCTGTTCCCCCTGGCAACCAAGAAGACCATCGCCGTTGTCAGAAAGAAGTCGATTGAAAAGTTGGAGTAATTCCCCCCTTTCACCGGAGCAAACATGCCTTCCTATGATTATGATATCGGCATCATCGGCGGCGGAGCCGCAGGCTTGACCGTTGCTGCAGGCTGTGCCCAGGTCGGGGCCAAGACCCTTGTGGTGGAAAGGGAACCCGAGCTCGGGGGGGACTGCCTGCATTACGGGTGTGTGCCCAGCAAGACCCTCATCCACTCGGCACGGGTCTATCACCTTCTCGGAACAACCCGTTCCCTGGGCCTACCCAAGGTGGATCTTCCCCCGGTAGAGTTTGGCCGCATCAGAAGACGGATCAGCGGTGTTATCGAACAGATCCAGGAACACGATTCCAGGGAACGGTTCTGTAAACTCGGGGCTGCCGTGCGTACGGGGAATGCGACCTTTGTGGATGAACACCAGATAACCCTTGATGACGGCACCCGTTTTTCAGCCGATAAATGGGTCGTGGCCACGGGTTCAAGCCCTGCCCTGCCACCGGTGTCAGGACTCACAGACCTTGATTTCCTGACCAACCGGGAGATCTTTTCCCTGGATCGTCTTCCGGGGTCCATGATCATCCTCGGCGGTGGCCCTATTGCCGTGGAGATGGCCCAGGCCTTTGCCCGGCTCGGAAGCCGGGTAACCATTATCCAGCGCAGCGAACAGCTTCTTTCCCGGGAAGACCCGGACATGGCGACGATCATCCAGCAATGTCTTGAAGAGGAAGGCATCACCGTGCGGACGGGGTTGTCTCTTGCCCGAGTGAGCTCGGTCGGAGAAATGAAACGGGTCAAGGTGACCGATGGCCAGGGTAAAAACCTGCTGTTCGAAGCCGATAAAATACTCCTTGCCCTGGGAAGAACCCCCAACGTCATGGACCTCGGACTCGATCGGGCGGGGGTGGATTCCTCCCCAACGGGTATCACGGTCGATGACCGTTTACGAACCAGCCAAAAGCACATCTATGCTGCCGGGGATGTGACCGGTAGATATTTGTTCACCCATGCGGCCGGATACGAAGGAGGGATTGTCGTTTCCAACGCAGCCTTCCATCTGCCCCGCAAGGTCGATTACACATTCATGCCCTGGTGTACGTACACGGATCCGGAGTTGGCGGGCATCGGATACACGGAAAAACAGGCGCGAGAGAACGGGATCGAGTACTCCGTGATCACGGAACAGTTTGCCGCCAACGACCGCTCCCTGGCCGAAAACGAAGAAACCGGCATGCTCAAACTCATCCTCGACCACAAGGAAAAACCCATCGGCGTGCAGATCGCAGGCCCCCATGCCGGAGAAATCATTGGTGGATGGGTGGCCTTTTTCAATGGGGGAATGAAGCTCTCTACCCTGGCCTCTTCCATCCACCCCTACCCCACGCTGGCAGAGATCAACAAACGGGCTGCGGGTTCCTTTCTTGCGCCCAAGATTTTCTCAAAAACCGTAAGTAAAACATTAACTTTTTTCTTCCAGTTCAAGGGACGGGCGTGTTCGTTAGAGGATGACGGATAAAAAATAACGGCTCGTGTTGGGTTCCAGGGGCCCATCTTTTGCTAGCCAGATGTGGGTTCACTCGCCAAAAGGGCACCCGCAAGGGGTGCCCCTACGGACCGTCGCTTGGATCAGAGGTTCGATAACAACCCAGCATCCCAAAATGGTTTTGGTTTAGCATATAGGTCTCTCATCTCTCAAATTTATGGAATCCTCCAATTTCCCCAATTTGTCATATTATTCAGGAACGGACACAGGAGACGGGAACAAAACCAACAATACGTTCTGCTGCACGCGTTCATGTCCTCTCCCTCCCATAACCCCCCGGAGTCTTCCATGCGCCCCCCAGCATCCTTACAGCGGCTCTCTTTTTCCACCTCCGACGACATGGTCGATTGCGCCGCCGATCTGATTGCCCGACGGGCAAACGACTATGTGACCAGAAACGGTGTCTTCCGGTTCGTTCTTTCCGGAGGCACATCACCCATTCCCCTATACAAACGCCTTGGGCATTCCACCAATCCCCCGAGCATCCCCTGGGAACAGACGGAAATATTCTGGGGGGATGAGCGGATGGTCGATCCCGGATCGGAAAGAAGCAACTACGGTATGGCCGCCTCCATATTCCTGAACAAGGTCCGCCTCGGCCCCAAGAACATCCATCGCATGCACGGTGAATCCGAAAATCCGGAACTGGCCGCCCAGAACTATGAGTACACCATAGCCGGGTCCTTTGGCCTGCCCGCCTTTCCCGCCGCATGGGACCAGAGCGGGCCGCTCGTGTTCCCCCGTTTTGACCTGGTCCTTTTGGGCATGGGTCCCGATGGCCACACCGCCTCCATCTTTCCGGGCGCTCCCGCCCTGCATACACGACGGTGGGTCCTGCCCGTCCCCAGTCCGGAAATCCCTCCCCGCATCCCCCGGTTGACCATGACCGCGCCCCTGCTCTCGGCGGCCAAGACAGTCATTTTTCTTGTCATGGCCAAGGGAAAACATTCGGCCCTCGAGCGGGTCCATACCCCGGACTACCGCTCCCTGCTCCCCGCCGGAAATATCGCAGCGGAAAAGGAGCTCTTCTGGCTCGTCGTGCGCTGAGCGTACCGTGCCCACATCGGACATTGCCAAGAACGACCATTATGCATATGTGGCCGTGCAGATAATTTTTCAGGCGTTCACATTGACCGGCATAGGACCAATACATGTTCCTCAGTTTGTTCATCAAGCTCTTCTTCCTGCTCACACCATTCTTTGTCCTGACCATGTTCCTCTCCCTGACAAGGGATATGGACCCGCACGAAAAACAGCGCATGGCCGTGCGGGTCACATGCGCTGTGCTTTGTACTACTTTTGTTATCTACTTTTTGGGCAATGCCATCTTCGACATTTTCGGCATCACCCTGGATGCCTTCCGCATCGGTGCCGGCTCCCTCCTTTTTCTCTCTGCCGTGGAACTGGTCCAGGGAAAAGCCGGGAAAAAACCGGAGCACGACACCCAGGATGGAGACATGAGCGTTGTCCCCCTTGCCATTCCGATCACCGTGGGTCCCGCAACCGTGGGCGCCCTGCTCGTCATGGGTGCCGGACACCGTCAGATCATTGAAACCCTCATCGGTTCAACAGCGTTGGCAACGGCGGTCGTGAGTGTGGGCATTCTTCTGTTCATGGCCACCCATATAGAACGGCTCATTGGCAAAACCGGGATCATCATCCTGAGCAAACTCACCGGACTGATCCTCTCTGCCCTGGCCGCCCAGATTGTCTTCACGGGCATCAAAAACTTTCTCGAGTAAAACATTAATTTTTTACCCGGCACCCCATCAGAGGTCCGTCACATTCCAAACCGGGACTTCGCTCCCCTCATTCCGGCATAGGGGCCGCCCTGGAAAATAAGGGACGCAGCAAAAATGGCCCCGTGCCACCATGGAGATCCCGGAGCAGGTCCGGGATGACCTGTCGGTTGCCCCAACCATTGGTCCCCGATTTCCTCCTGCCATTCCCCGCCCCCGATCGTATCATTCCCTGATCTGCCCTTCACCCAGGACGACAAATTTGGTACTGGTGAGTTCTTTTACCCCCATGGGTCCATAGGAGTGGAGCTTGGAAGTGCTGATGCCGATTTCCGCCCCCAAACCGAGTTCCCCCCCGTCGTTGAACCGTGTCGAGGCGTTGATCAACACGGCCGAGGCATCGACCTCGCGCAGAAAACGCATGGCCCGGTCATGGTCTTTGGTAATGACGGCCTCGGAATGGTTGGAGCCGTAATCCGCAATATGTTCCTGGGCCTGTGTTTGGGAATCCACGATTCTGACTGCCAGCTCAAGGGCATGGAATTCCTTGCCGTAATCCTCCTCTCCGGCAGGCACCCCTCTCTCCCCCAGCAAGGGGAGTGAACGGGGACAACACCTGAACACCACGCCATCCCGGCCAAGACTTTCAGCAACCCTTGGCAAGAACGTTCCGGCGACATCCCTGTGGACCAGAAGACATTCAAGGGCATTGCACACCCCGGGCCGCTGGACCTTGGCATTGTGAACAATGGCCAGTCCCCTCTCCTGGTCGGCCGCAGCATCGACATAGATATGGCAGACCCCTTTGTAGTGCTTGAGCACCGGCATGGTCGCGTCCTTGACCACCGCCCGGATCAATCCTTCCCCCCCACGGGGAATGACAACATCAATGTACTCGTCCAGCCCGAGCATGGCCTGGACAGCGGCCCGGTCCGTGGTCGGAACGATCTGCACGGCATCGCCGGGCAATCCGGCTTCCTCCATGGCCTGGGAGAGCAGACTGCCAAGCGCCTGGTTGGAATGGAAGGCCTCGGAACCACCACGGAGGATAACAGCATTGCCGGCCCGCAGACAGAGGATGGCCGCGTCGACGGTCACGTTGGGGCGCGACTCGTAGATAATGGCGATGACCCCGAGAGGGATACGCATCCGACCGACCAAAAGCCCGTTTGGCCGTTTGCGCATCGCGTCGATCTCTCCTACGGGGTCCTCAAGTTTGGCCACAAAACGGCACGCCTCGGCCATGGATCCGATGGTCGCATCGCTCAAGCGCAACCTGTCGATGCGTGCCGCATCCATGCCCTTGGCCGTGGCCGCTCCAATATCCTTGGCGTTGGCGGCAAAAATCATATCCCGGTTTGTTTCAAGAAGCCCGGCAAGCCCCATGAGAGCCTTCTCTTTTTCCCCGCTTGCCACCTTGAGCAATTCCTGCCCGGCCTGCTTGGCCCGAGCCGCCATGTCCCGAATCTGTTCAACCATATCCATAATCAAGCCACCTCCCGCTATTCAGGTAAAATTTTCATTATTGACAAATTTGTCTCAATTCCATCTACCCCAAACCCCAACCATTCTCAACCTATTGACTTTACCCCACATCCACCAGCAGGAAAATTTTGACCTTTTTGCAAATTCTGCATACAAGTCAGTCTCTTTGCCAAGTCCACGATGATCCAGGAGGAATCACGACCATGACCGATACCCAGCCCAACGAACACCACCGTAATATTCTTAATGAAATCGAACAGGAGGCGGATCAGGATCTCCACCCCCTTCTCAAAAAGATTCTGGACAACCTCAAACCCATTGGAATGGGAATAGGGGCGATCATCCTCGTTGTCGGAGGGTATTCGGGATATACCACCTATGCAAAAATGCAAACCAAAAAGCTGAACAATGAATTGGGCTCCATCCTCATCCAGGAAGACCCGGCCAAACGGATCACCTCCCTGAACCAGTTCCTCTCGGAACATCCATCGGCGATGCCCGTTGGAACCCTTCTGGAGGTGGCCAATGCGGCCATGAACAGCAAGGATTATCAGGAGGCGGCATCGGCCTGGTCCCGGGTGGCCGGCGAGTCTGAGGGGGAAATCGAGATACTGGCTCTCATGGGGCAGGCAAGGGCTCTGGGTCTGGACGGCAAGTACGAAGAATCCCTCACGGTTCTGGATACTATCGACACGACAGCGGCCAAGGATTTCGCCACCCCCCTGTCCCGACAGATCGCCCATGCCGCCGAGCAGGCCCAGGACTGGAAAAAGGCCCTGGCAGCCTACGAAGAGCTCAAGACCACCGGAGCGGTGACCAATACGGCGTTTCTGGACATGAAGATCGCCGAGATTAGGGCGAAGATGGGTTAAAACAGAGACGGGAGACAGAGAGACCGGAGGCAGGAGACCCGACAATCGCCCCTCCGGGACCTCGCGCCGACCCCGGAGCGTTGTTTCCCGTCTTGCCTAAACCCCCAAACGTACCCCCTACAACCGCCTTGCCCCCAGACCTCGTTCCACGTGTCGTACGGCGGCTATCTGCGGTATGCCCTGCGCGTCATTATTTCTACACACAATACTCGAACCTCAAACCATCCTAAAGGCAAACCATCATGAGTCATCCCCTCTTGAGCACATCCCCCGAAACGCGGATGCTTCTTCTCGGGAATGAAGCCATTGTCCGGGGTGCCCTGGAAGCGGGCGTCGGTTTCGTGTCCTGCTATCCGGGCACGCCTTCCTCGGAAGTTCCCGATACCTTTTTCCGGATTTCTCCCGAAGGCGAATTTGTCTTTGAATATTCGGCCAATGAAAAGGTCGCCATGGAGGTGGCCGGTGGAGCCGCCCTGGCCGGAGTCCCCACACTGGTGACCATGAAACACGTAGGGGTCAACGTGGCCGCCGATCCCATGATGACCCTGGCCTATATCGGCACGCCCGGCGGTCTGGTCATCCTGAGCGCCGATGATCCGGGATGTCATTCCAGCCAGAACGAACAGGACAACCGCTATTATTCCCGACTGGCCGGGATTCCCTGTTTCGAACCGGCCACGGCCCAGGAATGCAAGGATATGACCCGCCAAGCCCTCATCATGTCGGCCAAGTACGAACAGCCCATCATGGTCCGGACCACCACCCGGGTGAACCATCTCCGCGGACCAGTGGCCTTTGAGGAACTCCCTGCAGCAAAGACCACGGGACACATGGACAAGAATCCCATGCGTTTTGTTCCGGTTCCAGCGGTCTCCCGGGTCCGCCACAACGTACTCTTGGACAAGCTCGGTGCATTCGAGGGCGAGGCTGAAACAAGCACCTGGAACACGGAAAGCGGCAAGGGCAGGACCGGGGTGATCGCCTCGGGCATCTGCCGGGCCTATGCCAACGACGTCATTGCCGAACACGACCTGGCTGATTCCCTACGGGTTCTCGAACTGGGCATGACCTACCCCCTGCCGAATGAACTCCTCCAGAATTTTCTCAAAAAGCTGGACACGGTGGTCATCCTCGAGGAGCTCGAGCCCATCGTGGAACAGCATGTCCGCGCCTTGATCCAACAGCACCATCTTCAGGTCGAGGTTATCGGCAAGGGCCAACACCTTCCCCTCCAGGGGGAATATTCCACGCTCATGGTCAGAAACCTTCTCTTGAGAACCCTGAACCAGCCCCTGCCCGAGCACGTCCCCTGCCGGATTCCAGAAAATCTTCCCATGCGTCCGCCGAATCTCTGCGCCGGATGCTCCCACAGGTCCACCTACTATGCGGTCCGCAGTGTTTTCGGCGACGATGCCCTGTATTCCTCGGACATAGGATGTTATACCCTGGGCATCCTCCCGCCCCTGAAGGCGGCCGATTTCCTCCTGTGCATGGGCTCGTCCATCTCCACGGGGTGCGGAGCCGCCAGGGTTTCGGACCAGCCCGTGGTCGCGTTCATCGGAGACTCCACGTTTTTCCATTCCGGCATGACCGGCCTGGTCAATGCGGTCTACAACAACCACGACATCCTGGTCGTCATCCTGGACAACCGGACTACGGCCATGACCGGCCATCAGCCCAATCCGGGCGTGGACAAGACCCAGATCGGGGACAACGCCCACAAGATCGACATCGAGGCCATTGTCAGGGGCTGCGGCGTGGAACATGTCGCCACGGTCAAATCTCTGAACCAGAAAGCCTTGGTCAAGACCCTCGGAGAGTACAAGGGGCTATCCGGGGTCAGGGTGGTCATCTCCCGGGAACCCTGCGAGATCTTCAAACGCAAGGTGCTCAAATCCGCTTCCAAGCAGATCGCCTATGTGGAGGAAGGCTTCGAGAACAGCGAAGACGTCCTCACCTGCCTGAACGAACTCGGATGTCCGGCCTTTTTCCTCAAAGCGGGCAAGGTGGGCATTGATCCCTTGCAATGTTCGGGCTGCATGCTCTGTGTCCAGCTCAGCGACCATATCAAAGCACGAAAAAGGAGTCTTGCATAATGCCAAAGACCCGTATCTATCTCACCGGCGTGGGCGGACAGGGCACCCTGACCGCGACCAATCTGCTGGCCCAGATCGGCCTGGACAACGGCCTGGATGTGACGGCCGGCGAAATCCACGGTATGGCCCAGCGCGGCGGCGTGGTTGCCTCGACCATCCTTTTTGGCGGTTACCAGAGCCCAAAGATCAGCCCGGGCGAGGCCGATATCCTTCTCGGTTTCGAGCCCCTGGAGACCTACAGGGCGCTCTGTTTTCTCGCCCCCAGAGGGGTGGCCGTCAGCAACAGCGAGCCGGTCCTGCCCATCGGCGTGGCCCTGGGACGCGAAGCCTATCCGGACATGGACATGATCCGCAAGGCCACTGACGAACAGGCCCACAAGTCCTTTTTCCTTCCCTGCCTCTCCCTGGCCAAACAGGCAGGGACCCCCCAGGCCGCAAACATCGTCCTGCTCGGCGCCCTGTGCTCCCTGGGACTGATCCCCATCGACCTCGCACAACTGCAGACGGGCATACGGGCCCATCTCAAACCCAAGATAGTGGACATCAATCTACGGGCCGTTGACCTCGGGGCCTCTGCTGTTACGAGCCCCAATTAATCCTCCAAACAAATGGCCCCAAGTGGATAACGAAAATTCTTCGAACCCGGGGAAAAACCGCATGGCCGGTTTTTCCCCGGACATATCCAGCCCCTAATATACCCATGTCCAACACCCCCCAATCATTGCTCGAGATCCTCAATCTGGTCGTCGCAGACCTTGATCCTCTCCAGCCCCTGCAACCAGTCCTCGAGCGGGTTCTTGAAAAGACAGCCGAGCTATCCGGTTACAAACGGATCACCCTGGCCATTTTCGACCCCAAGACCGACACCCTCAAATTCAGCGTCAGCCACGGCCATGCGCGCCCCCCCTCCTCTACGTATGCCCCGGGGGAAGGGGTCACCGGGCATGTCCTGAGCACCGGAGAACCGATCGTCGTCCCGATCATGTCCGAAGAACCCCTGTTCTTGAACAGGGCCGGAGGCCGCAGCCACGAAGAGATGGCGGGGCTGTCCTTTGTCAGTGTACCGGTCCTCACTTCGGGAGAAAAAATGGAGATCCTGGGCGTTCTCAGCGCGGATCTTCCCATCCAATCCCGGGAGGTTCTGGAAGTACACAAGAATTTTCTCCAGGCCCTGGCCAGGATCATCGCCCGCCAAACCGCGTACCTGCAGGAGAGTATCCTGCACAACCAACTCCACGGCCCCTCACTGAACAAAGAAACCAAACAGGCTGAGAACCTGGCCAAAAACAAGATCGTGGCTTCATCCAAAGCCATGTCACAGGTCATGGGCCAGATCATGCAGGTCGCGGACAGCCGTGCCACCGTGCTCCTGCGCGGAGAATCCGGAACCGGCAAGGAGCTTTTGGCCGAGGCCATCCACAACATGAGTTCTCGGTGCAAGGCTCCGTCCATCAAGCTCAATTGCGCGGCCCTGCCCTCGGAACTCATCGAAAGCGAACTTTTTGGGTACGAACGGGGGGCGTTTACCGGGGCTGTCGGGAGCAAAAAGGGACGGTTTGAATTGGCCCACCAGGGAACCCTGTTCCTGGACGAGATCGGGGAACTCAGTGCCGAGGCCCAGGCAAAACTGCTACGGGCCATCCAGGAAGGAGAGATCCAGCGTCTCGGGAGCGAAAAAGCGACGACCATTGACGTGCGTATCGTTTGCGCCACCCACCAACCCCTGGAGACCCTGATCAAGGACAACCGGTTCCGAGAGGACCTCTACTATCGTATCAACGTCTTTCCCATATACATTCCTGCCCTCAGGGAACGCAGGCAGGATATCCTGCCCCTGGCTGAGCACTTCCTGACCATGTTTTCTCAGGAATACGGCAAGACCATCAAACGGATCTCAAGTCCGGCCATCGATCTTCTCGCCCAGTATCATTGGCCGGGGAACGTCCGTGAGCTGCGCAATTGTATCGAACGGGCCACCCTACTTTGCATGGACGAGGCCATCCGGACCTATCACCTGCCACCGACCCTGCAAACGGCGGAGAGTTCGGCAACGGATAGCGAACTCTCCTTTGGCGAGTCCGTGGCCCGCTTTGAACAGGAACTTCTTGTCGAGGCCTTGAAAAAGACCCGTGGGAACATGCTTGAAGCCGCACGGGAACTGCGCTCAAGCTACCGGGTGATCAACTACAAAATCAAGAAATACGGCATAAACCCAAAAAAATACTCCTCCAATAAATAGGGCCGTGACCGAGTCATTCCGGTCACGGCCCTTCCACCGTCCATTTTTTCTGTCCGCTCAACGCTCTCTCCCCCTGCCGACCACCTTTTCCAGGGTCGTTCTCAACCCTTCCAGCGAGATGGGCGGGGGGAGCACGGCAACGATCCGTGCCGCGTATTCCTCAAGCCCCCTCGTACAACCGTATTCCCCAAGAAAAACCAAAGGCACGTCACGCACCCCATCCAGGGCCGTTCGGATCCTGTGGAACGGGCGGTCGTTGTTGACAATGGCCAGACACGGCCTCTCTCCCCCCTGCTCCGCCTGTTTTTCCGGGACCAATGGCTGCGTTCCATATCCCAGCATCGAGAGCATATCCGACAGGATCTGTCGCATTTCCTGCTGGTTGCTGAGAACGGCGATCCCACTGCCACAGATCTCCCGCGTGGGAGGATCGGGAGACAAGGATTCCAGACGTTGGAAAAAATCGTGGAGTGCAGTGGCCACGGATCCGGCCTGATGGACCAGCTCGGTCTCTCCCAGTCTTCTGCGTAAATGATTGTGCAGATGATCCATTTCCCATGCGCGCTGCCTGATTATGGAGCCGAGTTCTTCGGGAGCCATGTGCGCATAGGAGGCCAGGTCGGTATCGAGTTGGGGGGAGGGAAGATTCAGATCGAACCGGGGACGTTGTTTGATCCTCGTCAGTGCGGATTCCCAAAATTCTTCCGGGTGTGTTTTTTTCCAGGTCTTGTCCTCGTGTTCGAATATCCGCCTGGCAATGAGCTGGACACACCGGGAGGCCGGACAATGGGGATGGGCCAGGCAGAAGGGTGTTTTGTTGAACGCCGTCCTGGCCTTGGCGTCCACTGGAACGACGCCGAGTAAACAGCTCCTGAGCCCCAGAAATTTTTCGACCGTCGTGCTCAGGGTGGAAAAAATCTTCTTGGCATCGCCCATGGTTCCGGCCCGGTTGACGATGACCCGCGGACGGATCCACAACCCGTTTTCGCGCAAAACCTTTGCCAAGGCATAGGCGTCCACCAGGGAGGTCACCTCCGGGTTGACGACCAATATCAGTTCCCTGGCACTCAAGCACAGGGAGACGACCTGTTGGGACAGCCCCGGGGAATTGTCGATCAGAATAAAATCATACCCGTCGAGTTTTTTGAATTCCTCGGCCAGCAGGGTTCTTTTGGCCCGCCCCAGTTCGGCCATCCTGGAAATGCCCGAACTCCCGGGAATGATGTCCAGATTGTTCCCGGCGGACACGATCACCTTTTCCAGGGGCAGACCGGAAAAAAGGACGTCTTCCAACGTCCGCTCGGGTGGATCCAGCCCCAGGACCAGATCCACGTTGGACAGTCCGAAATCGGCATCGAGCAGACAGACCCTTGCCCCCATGGTGCCCAGGGCAAGGCCGATATTCACGGCCATGGTCGTCTTCCCGGCCCCTCCTTTGCCGCTGGCAAAGGCAATGATGCGTGTTCCCGGAGCCATGGTTTCCCTCAAGGAAGAGACACCACGGTCCTGATATCCTGGATCAGGGACTTGATGTGGAAGGGTTTGCGGATGCATTTTGTCGCACCGAGTTCCAGGGCCTTGTCCATTTCCTCGGAAGAGGCGAGCCCCGTGATCACGAAGACCGGCATCTGAGCGATCTGGTTCTTTATCCTGGCCAAAAGATCCAGCCCCGAATAGGAAGGCATGCGGATATCCATGAGCATGAGATCATAGATGTGCCGGGTGAGTTTTTTGAGCCCCTGTTTACCATTCTCAGCGATATCTACCCGACACCCATGGCCCGTGAGGGTCTCGGTAAGGATCTCCCGAATATGCTCTTCGTCATCCACGACCAGTATTCTGGGGCGGACACCACATGCGTCGGGTTGTTCCTCTTGGACCGCACCCTGGTCGGCCTGCCGGGCGTCGGCCGGTTCGTCCTGCTGGGAATCCATGACCGGCAGACTGACAAGTATGCGGGTTCCTTCGCCGGGTACGCTGCGTACATCGATCTTGCCATAGTGGTTGGTCACAATCCCGTAGGCCGTGGAGAGGCCCAATCCGGTCCCCTTGCCCTGTTCCTTGGTGGTGAAAAATGGATCGAATATCTTGGCCAAATGGTTCTCGGATATGCCCACCCCGCTATCCTCGATGGCTACTCCGATCCATTTGGGAGAGCCCCCCCTTCCGGTCTTAACCCTCAGGGTTCCCCCGCCCTCCTCCATGGCATGCTGGGCATTGATGCAAAAATTGAGAAAGACCTGTTCCAGCTGCCCCCCATCGGCATGGAGCAGGGGGAGATCCCGTGCGTAGTTCCGTTCGACCTGAATATGCTGCTTGAGCATCGGAGGAGCCACGAGATCAAGGACCTTGTCCAGCAACTGGTTGATATCCACCCTTTCCTTGCTCGGGACCGGTGGCCTGGCAAACCCCATCAGATTGGTCAGGATTGTGCTGATCCGCTCGATCTGGCCATGTATCTGTTTGAGTTCCTTTTTTTTCTTGTCGTTCTCCTCTCTGGCCTCGATCATCTGGGTCCGTGCCGAAATGATCGCCAGGGGGTTGTTGATCTCATGGGCCGCCCCGGCGGCCAGCTGACCGACCGCGGCCAGTCTTTCCGTCTGCATGAGCTGCAGATTGACCTGACGGTTTTTCCACAGGGCCGCGGAAAGTTCATCGGCCCGCCGACAGAGATCCCGGTTCACACGCAAACGGTCCAGGGTCGTCTCTATCAGGGCCACGAATTGGGAAAGCCCCATGAGTTCCTGATTGGTCGGCGGAACGGCTGTCCCCTCCCGGCCGAGGCAGACCTCCCCCATGAATCCGTTCGCCTGGAAGGGAAAGATGGTCAGCCCCTGGGCGATGGAGAACCGCCGAGGATCCGTACGATCGGGGTTGTCCCCGCACCCTCTTCCTCGTTCCCCGGCGGTCTTGATCAGTCCATGCAGTGCCGGACTCAATGGAGGTGTACCGGATTTAGGTACCGGTTCCATGGCCCCGTTCATGGGTGAGGAAAAAAGCCGCTCAAACCCATTACTCTTCCAGAGAATCCCTTCGAGAAAGGTCCCGGATCGGTTGATCCAATAGACGATCCCTCTTTGGATACCCACATTTGCGCCCAAATATTTTGGGAGGGTGGGAAAAAAATCACCAACCGTCTCGACAGTATTGAAAGCGATGCCCGCCTTGATCACAGCCGTGGAGAACCGGTCCGAGATGGTCAGGGACTCGTTTTTCCGGTCCAACTCGAGAGCGATACGCGCCAGCCGTTCATTGGCCCGTTGCAGGGCCTGATAGAATAACGAGGTCCCGTCGGACTCAAGATCGAAAAGGGATATATGCTCCTTGAATTCCCTGGAGAAACCATCCCTTATCTGGAGCATGTCCTGCGGGTCGAGTCCAAGTGAATTGATGATCCTCTTGGAGTCGGCATCCCGGGTCATGGACGGCTGCGGGGTGTCCACCAGGGCCTCGTGGGCCAAATAGTCAGCCCCCTTGATCAGAAGGAGCATCTCCTGCAGACCGTCCTCCTGTCCGAGGACGGCGGAATCGAGATGGTGCCGCCATATGGCCTGTTCGATATGTTGGGGAAGATGCCATTTTTTGGCCAATTCCCTGCCGATGGTGGTGTGGTTGGTCCCAAAAATCCGCTCTTCAGCCACAGATGCCGGTTCATTGTTCCGAACAATACGCTCCCGGCATTCCAGGTATTTTTCCGGAAAATAGACCAGAAGAAATATCTTGCCCAGATCATGGAGCATCCCCGCAGCAAAGGCCTCGTTACGTAGCTGCGGATAGGTCCGTTCGGCCAGCAGACCGGCAAAAATCGCACAGGCCAGGGAATGGGTCCATAGCTCCTTGTGGATACCCTCCTGGTCTGTTCCGTTTTCTACCAGTCCGTCCTTGACAATGACCGAAAGCAAAAGAATACGCAGGGGCCGCATCCCGATCAGGGGAAAGGCGTGCGAAACCGAAGAAACCGGATGTCCACCCCGCTCGGCATTGTTTACCGTGTTGAGCACCTTCAGGGTCAGCGTAGGATCGGACTCCACGAGCGTAGCCAATTCCGGAAGAGAAAATTCGTCCTCGAGAACGATATGCAGTATTTTTGCGGCCACGGCAGGAAGTGACGGCATCTGGTCCAATTGATGGAGAACGTTGTCGATTTGTACAGACATAGTAGGATGAGAGGGAGGGACAGCAGTTTGTTGGAATTGCTCCCGACGTGGTGAGGAAAGGAGCTGGGTCGGCATCTTCCGTTCTCCTTGTCGGTGGACGAGAACCGTTTTTTGTCGTGAGAGACCGCGCATCGTCTACAACCCGGTTAGACGCAAAAAGGCATAGTTCCTGATTGATGATGAAGGAACCATGCCTTTTTTACAAGCATAGGACAAGGAAATAGTGTCTTGCTTACGGGCAGGGAACAGGCATGTATGGGGCAAGAATCATTCCCCACTTGTCCCCTGGGGCTTGGTATCCAATTCCCGGCGTACCCCCTGCATGACTTCAGGAGATGCCCGGCCCTGTTCCAGGATGGTCTCGAGATACCTGTCGCCCTTTTCTGGATGCCCCAGAAAATGTTTGTGCAGGACGCCGAGATTGAACAGGGCATATTCATTGGCCGGATCGGTCGTTAGAAGTGTGGCAAAGGTGTCGGCCGCCTTTTCGTAGTCCTGTTTCTGGAAGAAGCAGACCCCCCTCTGGTTCAAGGCCATGGCATCATGCGGTCGTATGGCCAGAACACGGTCCCAGAACATGACCGCCCTGTCCCAAGCCTTCATGTGCATAAAGGCGTTCCCCAGGCTGCGCAGGGCATCCACATCTTCAGGATGCTCTTCCAACCGCTGCATCAGCCCGGTGATATCGCCCATGGGGCCCTGTTCCATGCCCGTGTGGCTCTCGATCTTGCGGATGTCCAGCAACGGGTGGGTGATCCGATGGAAAACCATGGTGGCGACCAAGGCCAACAAACACAGGCCAACCAGAATGAAAACCGGTTTTTCGGGAACCACGGGAGTGGAGGTGGAATTATCGGTCATGGATGATCTCCATATGGTCGATACGCTCCGCCAGCCGTTTCTGGGCCGCATGGATGAAGCAGAGGTAACCGCCAATACCGATCCAGACACAAAGATTGGCGATAAAAAGATAGTTCATGAATACTCCGGTGGACAATAAGGGAAGAGAACAGGGGCAAAAAACTCAGAGCCGGGCGATTCCGTCCATGACGCCCGTGTACCGCATGACACGCCAACGGAACAGGACCAATGTCAGGGTGAGCCCCCCCCATGCGGCCAGGGAAACGAGTACCGCAATGAGCATCTCCGGTTCCAGGCCGCCAGATTTATTTGCAAAAACAGAAGGATGTATACTACGCCACATGCGGGCGGAAAAAAAGACCAAAGGGACGTCCAAAAAGGCGATAATCCCCAGGACCGCACGGAGTCTGACCGACTTGGTCCCCCCGAGTCCGCTCCCCCGCAAAATGAGATAGCCCGCATAGACGAACCACATGACCAGGGCCGTACTCAACCGGGGATCCCAGGTCCACCAGGTGTTCCATGCGGACCGCGCCCACAAGGAACCGGTAACGAGTGCCAAACCACAAAACAGCACCCCGACCTCGGCACAGGCACCGGCAAAACTGTCCCATGCGGGATTGTTGCGCACAAGGACCATGATCGAGCCCACGAACACTCCGCCAAAACAGACCAGGGCCCACCAGGCAAGGGGCAGGTGGATATAGAAAATTTTTTGGACAAGCCCCATGGTCAGTTCTTCCGGGGCATAGACCCAGATAAAATACTGGGAAACCAGAAGGCCCAGAAGCGTGGCCAGCGGCAACAGAGGCAGCCCGGCGGTTCGTGACGATCGATCATTCATATGCGCATCGTGGTTGAGAGATGGGTATGCGGGATGACGGTCACTCTTCCCCATAAACATACGGAAAAAGAAGCAGTCCGGCACCGGTGAAGACGATATCAAAGGCCCCGATGATCCCGAACCAATCGGTGACCCCCTCCAAGGGAACGCCCGCAAGGAGCGTTCCTCCGACCTTGACCCCGCCCAGGAGCAGGGGGAGCAAAAGGGGAAACAAAATGATAGACAGCAGCGAATCCCGTGTCTCATGCCCCTGGGACACGGCCCCGAGCAGGGAGCCCAGAACGACCAGACCAACATCGACCCCGCCAATGAGGACCACAAGCCCCAGGAAGGATGACAATGTCTCCTGACCCAGAAAGACGATGATCGCCGGGATAAAGCAACATTGCGCCATGGCCAGGAGAAACAATCCGGACACGAGTTTTCCGAGCCATACCGTTTGGATGGGCATGGGGGTCATTATCAGGGCCATGCGGGTCTCGTTTTCCTCTTCCAAGCGGTAGAGCATGGTGAAGACGAGAACCAGAGAAAAGCAGGAGGATATCCAAAAGATCGCCGCTGCCCCCTGCGCGGATATGCGTTCTCCGGGCGCGGTGGACAGACTGAAGATGAACACCAGGAGCAATCCCAGAAGAACGGCCTGGAACAACCCGTTCCCTCCGGTGAGCACCTGCCGAAGATCCTTGCCGGCGATGACCAATGTTCTAGGCAACATGCTCCAACCGCTCCGCATATTCCCGGGAGGTACCCCAGAAACCCACCCGTTTTTCTTTCAAATAGAGAACCCTGTCGCTCTGAAGAAGGTCCCTGCAAAGATTATGGCTGACCCACATTATCCCGGCACCATTGTCGCGGGCGGCCCGGATTTCCTTGAACAGGAGATCACAGGAACCATCGTCCAACCCGGTAGACGGTTCGTCCAGCAAAATGACCTTTGGATCGATCAAAAGGATCCGGGCCAGGGCCAGACGCTGGGCCATACCGCGGGAGAATCCCCGGGCTTTTTCAAAGGCGAACGGTTTGAGTCCGACCCGTGCGAGCAATCCGAGGAGCCCGGCTCCATCGCGCCCCAGTCCGTACATCCGGTTCCAGAACCAAAGATTCTGTATGGCTGTCATACCAGGATACACAAAGGTCGCATGGCCCATGTAGGCCAGTTGGTGGGGGCCGACATGGGTCGCCACGGTTCCGGCGGCCGGGGTGACCAGTCCGGCTATGCATTTGAGCAGGGTCGATTTGCCGGCCCCGTTTTCACCGGCCACAAGCACGGCCATGCCCGGATCGAGACAAAACCCCACCTTTTTGAAGACCAGCCGGGACCCATAAAAATGTGACAGTTCCCGGACCTCGAGAAGGGGACGGCTCATTGTCTTTTCTCCCCCTGCCCGACCGCAGTATCCACTCCCATCCGGCGCTGGCGCCGGAGACAAAAAAAGGCCATCAGACACATGAGTGTCCCCCCGATCCAGAGCCAATTGACCAGGGGATTGATGGATATCTTGAGACTGATGTTCTCGTCCTGGTCAAAACCAAGCAACGTGGCGTAGATCTCGTCGCCGAGGGAAGGGATGATGGACACCTCTGCAAAGGACTGCTCAAAATTGGCGTACATCCGTTTCTGGGGCGTGAGGATGCCCAGGGGACGTCCCTGTTTGGCAACCATGAGCCGCGCCTCGTAGGCGGTCATGGCCGGGTCGGGTATGACCCGGAAGTCCTTGTACAGGATTTCATACTCCCCGACCAAGAGGGTGCCCCCCTTTTGCAGGATACCCTCCTGACTGATCTGATAGGGACCGGAAAAGGCGATACCCAGGGCAACCAGTGCGACTCCGGCGTGGACCCCGTATGCACCCCAGGCCCATAGCCGACGGGTCAATGACCGGTTGGAAAAAAACAGGGCGGTGATGGAGACGAGCACGGCCACGGCGGAGCTCCCGGCGAGCAGGGCGAGCGGTTTGACAAGACCGAGCATGTGGAGCGCCCCACCGGCCAGGATCAATGCGCCCAGGGTCAGATATCCCCCCATGCGGCTCTTGAAACCGGATTTCCAGGCCAGCCAGGGACAAAAACCGAGCAAGAGGACGACAAGGGCCAAGGGGGGCAGGCAGACCCGATTGTAAAAGTCCGCGCCGAGGCCAACCGTGTTTTCGCTCCAAATCCCGCTGATAAGGGGCCAGTTGACCCCGAGAAAAACGATCCCCCCAATGGTCAGGAGCAACCAGACAACAATCAGAAGAATCCCGGGCTTGCTGAACATTCCGTCCAGCTCCCTGCTGGGTTGGCACCGGCATGCGTGGATAACGGCAAGGGTGACCACCAAGGCCAGAACCATGAACGATATGAGCGGGAACCCGATCCCCCCGGAACCAAAGGCATGCAATGACTGGATAAATCCACTGCGGACAATGAATGTTCCGTAGAAACACAAAAGCAGGGTCAGGCTGGCCAAGAAGATATTCGTCTTCAAAAGCCCCTTGCGGGTTCTACCGATCAGGGCGGTGTGCAACAGGGCCGTGGCCGCGAACCACGGAATGAGGGAGGCGTTTTCAACCGGATCCCATGCCCAGTATCCGCCCCAACCGAGCTCCATGTAGGACCACCACGCCCCGAGAATAATCCCTGCGGTCAAAAAAATCCAGGCCGTTACCAGCCAATTGCGGCACCGTTCGAGCCAGACAAAGGGGTGGCCGGTCACACAGAAGGCAAAAGCGATACAACAGGGGAGGGTGAATCCGGCGTAGCCGATGAAAAGAAGCGGCGGGTGGAAGATCATCCCCGGATTCTGCAGGAGCGGATTCATGCCGTTTCCCTGGGCCGGGGGATTGACCAGCTGGACAAAGGGATTGCTCACACTGGTCAAGAGGAGGAGAAAGAATCCCTGGACCAGAAAAAAGAACAACCAGAACCACAATTTCGTTCTTCGGTCCATGAGCCGGTACCCGGGGGTGAAGATCATGATCGTTCCCAGAACCGCAAGCATGAGGGCCCAAAAGAGGAACGATCCGTCCTGCCCGGCCCAAAACGCCGTCACCGCATAGAAGGTCGGCAGGAACGTGTCCGTGTATTCCTGGACATAGAGGAAGGAGAAGTCACGCTGGACAAGGGCCAGAATGAGTATCCACGATCCCAGACATAAAAGGCCGGTGCAGGCCAGCTGCCCCCGTTCCATCCAGACGAGGACCGAGTCCCTGTTCTTGGAGAGATCGAACCACCCCTTGCAGGCAAGGGCCAGGGTGATCAGGAGGGCCGTAAAGAGTGAAGCAAAGGCGATGGAATGCATATGAAAAGGGTCCTTGGTTGAAAGACTTCGTTGACCATTCTGTACAACGGTTCGCGGCCAGTCACGACGGATGGAGAGCCATCCATCCGTTGACCGTCATCCCGGACCCGTTCCGGGATCTTGTGCGACCGAACAATCTGTCCAATGTTCAGGTAAAACCGATATATCCCGGGATGCCGGGCCAGCGGCATCGTCCCCTTTGGCAATCGTTCGGAACGTGCAGGAATCCCGGAAGGGAGCTGGATGGATACACGGTTTATGATGACTTTTTCTTGTATTTGGATGGACACTTGGTCATCAAGGTCTTGGCCCGGAACGTACCCGTCCCGGGCTGCATCCCCCCTTCCACGATGACCTCGACCCCCGGCTGGAAGGTATCCGGTACGACACCGCGAAAATGGACCGGCAAGGATTTGTCCTGGTCTTCCTTGTCGACGAGGACAAAGGATATCTCCATGGCGTCACTGGACCGCTCGATCCCCTGCTTGGCCACATTGCCGAACAATCGTGCCTGGGAAAGCTTGGAGCTGTCCATGGCCAATGCCTCGGAGACATTGAGAAAGTAGACAGAATTTTGGGAAAGCCCGGAAAAGAGGAGATACCCGATCCCCAGGGCGAGACACGTAAATGCCGTGATATAGATCCATTTCTGGTTGGTTTGCTTGGTCATGGGATAACTGGGTAAAGATATACGATAAAAGATATAGAATACGCACAAGAAACAAGAACAGATGCCGGTGCCGGTCAACCTGTCACTTCCCTCCGATCAACTCCGCGCGCTGTTGCCTGGCAAACTCCCGCATGTCAACGACCTGGTCGGTTTCGTCCACGATCTCGTTTCCCAGGATCTGCTCGAGTACGTCCTCCAGGCTGACAACCCCGGCCAGCCCCCCGTATTCGTCCAGAACAACGAAGAGATGCACCCTGGACTCGAGGAATTTGACCAGCAACCGGTCCAGGGTCATGGTCTCGACCACGAACCGGACCTGTTTCATCAACTTGCTGATGGGCACGCCGTCCCGGTCATCGGCAAGGGCGACCATCACATCCCGACGGTATACAAGCCCCACGATGTCTTCGGGATCGTCACCATCGTACACGGGGATCCTGCTGTTGGGCCATGAGGTCTTGAGACCGCGGGCCTCGGAAACGGCCATATGGCTTGGCAGTGAAAAAATAACCGTTCTCGGGGTCATGACGTCGCGGACGACCTTTTTGTCCAGGGTGAGGATATTGTGCATGGACCGCTCCTCATAGGGCTTGATAGCCCCGGCCCGACGGGTCAGGCTGATGGCGGCCAGAAGATCCTCTTCGGAACTTGCCGGCCCGGGTTTCTTGTGTTCCACGAAACGGACCAACCAGTTGGTCATCCAGATGGCCGGCTTGAACAGCCAGACGAGTCCGACCAGGGGTTTTGCCAGGGGGGCGGCCAAACTTTTGGAGTAGACCACACCGATGGTCTTGGGAAGGATCTCGGAAAAGACAAGAATGATCACCGTAAAAATCAAGGAGAAATACCCAAGATGCTCCTCGCCATACAGCCGCGCGGCAATGGCCCCGGCAACAGCTGCTCCCGCGGTGTGGGCGACCGTATTCAGTGTCAGGATGGCGGAAATGGGTTCCTTGATCTGCCTGCGCAGTTCGGAAAGCAGGAGTCCTGAAGACTTGCCCGCCTTGCGCAGTCGTTCGATAAAACTCCAGGGAACCGAGTACAACACCGCTTCGGCAACAGAACAAAACGCCGAAATCAAGGTGGCCAGACCGACGACTATGGCCAGTTCAAGCATGGTGGGTGGGTCTCCGTGATGAAGGTAAGGGGTTGAGGATAAAGGATATAGGATAAAAGCTTCAGTGCGCAGTTCGCAGTGCACAGTTCGCAGTACGCAGTGCACAGTGCGCAGATCGGAAAGTGGCGTCATCCCGGACTTGATCCGGGATCTCCATGGGTTTGGCGTTGCATTGACGGCTATAGACGAAGATTCAGCTCAAACAATGACACGTTTTTGCAAGACCCGAAACCACCATCCTGCCCGTTACCCGAGCTTACATCCCTCGCGTCTGCCGAACACGCAGGAGCCCAGTCGGACCATGGTAGCGCCCTCGTCAATGGCCACCTTGTAAGCGTTGGACATACCCATGGAGAGTTCCTCCATGGCCACCTGAGGGATATCCCGGTCCCGGATCGTATCAAAAATCTTTCGGGTGGCCTTAAAGTAGGGCCGCGATGCCTCGGGATCGCCGAATCTCGGCCCCATGGTCATCAATCCCTGGATGGCAATATGGGACAACCCGGCAGCCTCCCTGACGACCTTTTCTACAAGAGGCAGCTCCGGGGGCATGCCTGACTTGGTCCGCTCGCTGCCGATATTGATCTCCATGAGTACCGGCATGACCTTGCCGAGCCGCTCGGCGCGCAGGTCCACGGCCCGGGCCTTTTTCAGGGAATCCACGGTCTGGATCATGTCAAAGACAGGCAGAGCCTTGTTGATCTTGTTGGTCTGCAGATCCCCGATCATGTGCCAGGTGACCTTGCCGGCCAATCCGCCCAGACTCTCGTGCATGGCCTCGCCTTCCTGGACATAGTTTTCCCCTATATCCCCGGCACCGGCCATGATCGCCTCCTCCACCTCTTCGCGGGTTCTGGTCTTTGCCGCCAGGACGATCCTGACATGGTCCGGGATTTCCTCCCTGATCCGCTGAAAATTTTTAGTAATACTCATTTTTACTGCCCGCTATGTAGAAAATTTAAGAAATCTTAGAGAGTTAAGAAATTTTAGGGAGTTGAGGGGTTGAACCAGTTCCAGCACAAGGGTTGGCAATGACTGCCTTTCCGCTCCACAACCACCCCAATTTCTTAAATTACCTCCAATCCCCCCATGTCTCAACGTCCCCACTCTTAATCAATAATTCCAAACATCAAAAAAATTAAATCCTATCAAATAGACAAGATCCTCACGTTTGGCCAAGAACCGGCTCGCCCGGACCGGGAATACGGAAAAATACCCGTTGTCCAGCATCCAAAAATCATCTTCCCTGTCCTGGATAATGGCAAAAGAATGCCGTTGCTGTTCGAGTTGCACGGAAACGACCCCCAGGGCCCCGTCGGGGAACCCGGCGTCCCTGAGCCTGTGCATGAGGACAATGGACTGGTCCAGACTGATCCCCCGGCCCTTCTGCAGGGTATCCGTGGAGATCTTCCACATTCCATCCTCCCGGTGTTCGACTTCGAGCAGGGTTCTTCTGTGGATAGTTCGCATCTTGGCTATGTCAATCATACCCCCGGACTTACTCGGCACACTGTCCTCAAAGGACATCGATGCGATCTGTTTTTTCTGCCAGGCGACCACCTCGTCATAGAGGGCGCTGTTGGAAACACATGCCTTGCGCTCGAACGTCCCGGCTTTGGGTTTGAAGATATTGCCGGCCATGCGCAGTCCGGATCTCAAGGCAAGGATATAGTAACGTGCAATATTCATGATATACCATACTTCCGGTTTTCGTGACGCTTTGGAGAATCCCCACGTCCTGTCCTACGGGGGATCGGGAGGGGACGAACTTTCGGGCCAAATACCCCATTTCCTCATACCGGTCCAATGGGAATTTGCCCTCCCCAAAAAAAGCAGATTGTAATTCAGTCTGTTATTGCATATCATTGTCAAATTCCATCGTCAGGACCGACTATCCCCTTCCGCCCATTGTTCCGGAGGTACTCCAATGACACGTCCACCACGCAAGAGCCCCTTCCCTTCCGCCCATGAAGACGCCAAGTCGGCCGGTCTGCATGTGGGTACGCCCCAATGTACTTCCCCATCCTACAGACTGGCTTTCCAGGACGACGAGTTCGTCCTCCGCGACGAACTCCGGCCGGTCCGGCTCCAGCTCGAACTCATGAAGCCAGAACTCCTACTCCAGGAAAACAACATCAAATCGACCATCGTGGTCTTTGGCAGTGCCCGGCTCAAGGAGCCGGAAGAGGCCCAAAAAGAGGTCGAACGTCTCCAAGAATTGTGCACGGCATGCCCCGAGCGGGAGGATTATTCCGTACTGCTCAGACGTGCCCAAAATGGGCTCAAGTATTCCATGTACTACAATGAATCCAGGAAACTGGGCCGGCTCATCTCCCAAAACACCGAGGACAACAGTCTGGTGGTCATCACCGGGGGCGGCGAGGGCATCATGGGTGCGGCCAACCGCGGGGCCCATGACGTGGGGGCCAAGAACATCGGCCTGAACATCGTCCTCCCCTTTGAGCAACGGCCCAACGAGTACATCACCCCGGAACTCTCCTTCCAGTTCCACTATTTTGCCATCAGAAAGATGCACTTTCTCATCCGTGCCCGTGGCATGGTCGCCTTTCCCGGTGGATTCGGCACCATGGACGAACTTTTCGAGAGCCTGACCCTCATCCAGACCGGCAAGGTCAAACCCTTTCCGGTCCTCCTCTTTGGCCGAGAATTCTGGGACAGGGTCATCAATTTCGAGGCCCTGGTCGAGGCCGGGACCATCTCGGAGAAAGACCTGCGCCTCTTCCAATACGTGGAAACCGCCGAGCAGGCATGGGACATCCTGTCGACGGCCAATGGATATTGAGAGGAGTGCGCAGGTTGCACTCCGCACTCCCCGCTATTTCTCACACCCGTCCCTGCCTCCGGCCGGGACGATCATCGCCGGGCAGCAGGCCCTTCTGAGAACCCCTTCGGACACACTGCCGAGGAAAAATCGTTCCAGCTTCCCCTTGTTGTGGGCCCCCATGACGATCAATTCGGCTTCCATGTCCCGGGCCTTTTTGATGATCGTCCCCACGATCTCTCCTTCATACAGGGACGAGGAACATTCATATCCGGCATAGCGCAATTGCCGGACCTGTTCCTGGAGCAAGGCATGGGCCTTGCCGCAATGGGCGGGCATGGGTTCTTCGATAAGACGGGGCCCAGGAAGATATCCGGTCAATGCGGGATCGACCCGAATGACATGGATGAGATGGATCTTACCGGTAAAGGTCCCGGCAAAAAGTTTGGCCATTTCCAGAACATCTTCGGTCATGGTGGAAAAGTCCACAGGCACGAGAATGGATCGCATGGTTTCCTCCTGGGGTGGTAGGATGGGTTTTCCTGCCCCCTATCACGTCAGGAGGACGAGGACAAATAGTTGCTCCATTGTAATGCGTTATCGCCCTCAAACAGCGTATCTGCGGAGATGCCGCGCACACCCCCCCGCCCCCGCATCCCTGACCTGTTCCGGCATCTCCACTTGCTGGTCGGCTAAAGATTGCGTAGTTACTCGGGCTCATAACAAAAAGCGGACACGGATCGTCCTTTTTTCCGCCCCCCTCATACCGTTTTCGGAGCACCACTCTTGAATACCAATACCCCCCTTTTCACCTGTGAAGCCACGGACGGCCA
Organism: Desulfoplanes sp.; assembly: GCF_054921335.1. Classification (NCBI taxonomy): domain Bacteria; kingdom Pseudomonadati; phylum Thermodesulfobacteriota; class Desulfovibrionia; order Desulfovibrionales; family Desulfoplanaceae; genus Desulfoplanes; species Desulfoplanes sp. Next base: position 46,620 of record NZ_JBUDSQ010000012.1, read on the forward strand.
AGCCAGGGCCGGCACCCTGGTCACACCCCACGGAACCATCAAGACCCCCATCTTCATGCCCGTGGGTACGTTGGGAACGGTCAAAAGTCTCGATCCCCATGACCTGTACGCCATGGGGGCCCAGATCATCCTGGGCAACACCTACCATCTCTATCTGCGCCCCGGTGACGAAATGATCGCCCGACGGGGCGGGCTGCACAAATTCATGCGCTGGGACAAACCCATCTTGACGGACAGCGGCGGGTTCCAGGTCTTCAGCCTGGCGGGACTACGGACCATCACCGACGAGGGCGTGGAATTCTCTTCGCACATCGACGGGTCCAAGCATTTCTTTTCCCCGGAAAAGGTCATTTCCATCCAGAAGAACCTGGGTTCGGACATCATGATGGTCCTGGACGAATGCGTACCCTATGGCGCGGATCACGACTACACGGCCAAATCCCTCAAAAAAACAACGGCCTGGGCCAAGCGGTGCCGGGCCGCCTATACAAGGGGTGAAACCGGGGACCAGCTCATGTTCGGGATCATTCAAGGGGGATTCTTCAAGGACCTCCGCAGCCAAAGCGCCGAGGAGATCATGTCCATTCCCTTTGAAGGATATGCCATCGGAGGACTGAGCGTGGGCGAATCCAAGACCGAGATGCTGGACATGCTCGAACACACCACTCCTCTCCTGCCCACGGAAAAACCCCGCTATCTGATGGGGGTGGGCGCACCCATGGACCTGGTCAACGGGATCAAAAACGGCGTGGACATGTTCGACTGCGTCCTGCCGACCCGCAACGCCCGTAACGGCACCCTGTTCACCTCACAGGGCAAAGTGAACATCAAGCGGGCCCAGTACAAGGAAGACGACTCTCCCCCCGATCCGGAATGCTCGTGCTACACCTGCCGGAACTTTTCCAAGGCCTATCTGCGCCATCTCTATGTTTCCAGGGAACTCCTCTCCTACCGGCTGAACACCATCCATAATCTCCATTTTCTTCTCGATCTGGTCACAAAGGCGCGCAGGGCCATTTTTGCAAACCGTTACGGGGCTTTTTACAGCCACTGGAAAACCATCTATCCGGAATAATCATGTCCCAGACGCCCATGCATCTCACTCCCATCGGCCGGGTCCGTTCACCATTCGCCAATCGCAAGGAATGCCCCAAGCAGGCCGGAGACAACGATCCTGTCTCGCGTATTGAAATCGCAACCGAGTATCTCCCTGCCATGCACTGCCTGGAAGTCGGTCAGGAGATCATCGTCCTGACCTGGCTGGACCGGGGGGACCGCACCGTTCTCCAATGCCATCCCCAGGGAAATCCCGACCGGGCCATGCACGGGGTCTTTGCCACCCGTTCACCCGACCGTCCCAACCCCATCGGGCACCACCGGGTGACCATCCGAGAAATCCGGGGCAATGTCCTGTCCGTCCATCCCATGGAGGCCATGGACACGACTCCGGTATTGGATATCAAACCGGTGTTACTGCCCGGACGCAGGCCCGGCACCCCTTCTCCCGCTCAAAAATGGATAGAGGCCATCATACAAACGGGCCGTGACGGATGGCGCCGGGGATTGTTCAACGGAATGAACGGGAACATCAGCGTCAGAACGGACGAACACATGCTCATAACCGGTACGGGCAGCGCCAAGGGCCACCTGACGCCCAAGGACCTGACCCTCATGGACCTGGGTACCCACAGGGTCGAATCCGGCCCGCCGCAGTCCTCGGAAACACCGGTCCACCTGGCCGTTTATGCCAGCCAGCCCGAAGCCCGGGCCATCGTCCACACCCATCCCCCCCACCTACTGGCCCTCTCCCTGTGCCGGAACAACGACAATCTTCTTGATCTTCCCCTGTTCGAGGGCAAGGTCTTCGTCCAAAAAATGATCCCGGTCCCGGCAACCATGCCCGGAACCGAGGAATTGGCCAAGGCCGTGGGCACTGCATCCCTGACCCACCCCTGCATCTTCATGGAAAACCACGGCCTCGTGGTCTGGGCTGATGGTCTGGTCACTGCACTGGCCCTGACCGAAGAGATCGAAAGCCTGGCACGCATCCAACTTTTGGGCAGGACACAATGATACCCTGCACACAACATCTTTCCGACCGCGGACCGTCGAGGAGAAAGGAAAACGCATGGTTACGCTACGTTCCTTTCGTGCTCGTCTTCCTATGCACGCTTTTTCCGGTCCGGGCAGAGGGGGCCGAGTTTCCCAAACGGCAACGTATCCTTGTCCTCAATTCCTACCACCCGGGGTACGTTTGGTCGGACAGCATTGTCGACGGAATCTTCAATGTATTCGAAGAATACAGGGATAAGGTAAATATATACATTGAGTACATGGACAGCAAGCACCACCAAAGCCGTGTCTATTACGAAAAACTGCGCACCCTGTTCCACCATAAGTACAAGCATTTGCACTTTGATCTGATCATCGCTTGTGACGACAATGCCGTCGATTTTCTTCTAAAGTACAAGAAGGGACTCTTTTACAGCACCCCTGTCATTTTTTGCGGGATCAACGACATGCATACCGCCACCCGGGCGATTGAAATGGGGATGCGCGGTGTCTTCGAACAGTGGAGCGACAAGGAGAATCTCGATCTCGCCCTGGACCTCTTTCCCAAGACAAAACACATCGCGGTCATTGCGGACACCTCCCCCACGGGCAGGGGCGGGCTGGACCGGATCCAGCGGCTGGAAAACGAGTATGCGGACAGGGTCGATTTCACCTACATAGCGCCCAAGAGTATTGAACACATCCAGGAATGTTTGGCTAGCCTCCCCCCGCATACCGTCATTCTATACACGGTCCTGTTCAGGACCATGGACGGAAAGTGGTTTTCCCACCGCCGCGGCGCACAAATTGTTGCACAATCCACAGACAAGCCCATCTTTGTCATTTCGGATTTCAGTGTTGTTCAGGGGGTTGTCGGAGGACATGTTGTCAGCGGATACCATCAGGGGGCAAGGGCAGCCGAGATGGGTCTGCAGGTACTCATGGTTAACCAACGGCCACCCGGGTTACACAGGGCTGTCAAGATCGACACCTTGCTTTTCGACTCCAGCGGCCTGGAACGGTTCGGGATCCCCCCTTCACAACTCCCTGACGGCAGTCTGATAATAAACAAACCATTTAGTTTCTACCAAGCCTACAGGCCCTGGATATGGCTGACCATTCTATTCATCGCCCTGGAAACCCTGCTCATCGTTCTCTTTGCCCTGAACCGCAGGCACCTCAAACAGGCAAAAGAGGAGGTCGACCAGACCAACGATCGGCTCGATCTGGCCATCCGGGGAACAGAGCAGGCCCTCTTCTACTGGGATGTCGTCGCCGACACCATCGTTTTCAAATATTTCTGGAAAGATATCCTCGGCTACCCCGATGAACTCCGGGCCCCCGGCATCAAAGAGTGGCATACCCATATCCATCCCGAGGACGTCCACATTCTGGAAACGGCCAGGATGGACCATCTACAGGGGAATACCCCCTTTTATGAACAGGAATTCAGGGTACGCAGGGCCGACAACACGTGGTGCTGGCTGGTCGCGCGGGGAAAGATCATGGAAACGGCCCCCGACGGGACGCCCCTCCAGGTTACCGGTACCCTGCGGGATACCACCGAACGCAAACAGACCGAACAAAAACAGCAGCGTCTCGTTGCCGCCCTGGAGCAATCCGAAGAGGCCATCGCCATCTGTGACACCCGAGGCATGATCCATTCCATCAACCAGGCCTTTGCCGATTTTTACCATGTCGACCCGGAAACCGTCCGATCCACCCCCATATGGAACATCGCGCCCCTGTTCAACAGCGGCCCCATGTGGGACAGCCTTGAAACGGACAAGGGATGGCGGGATCATATCCAATCCACCTTTGATGGGGATGCAACCTATGATCTCGAGGTCAAGGGATCGCCTATCAAGGACGATCGTGGAACGACCGTGTGTTACATTTTCAGTCAACGGGATGTGACCAGGGAAACCCAGCTGGAAACCCAGCTCAGACAGGCCCAGAAAATGGAGGCCATCGGCCAGCTGGCTGGGGGGATCGCCCACGACTTCAACAACCTTCTCCAGGTCATCATCGGGTACACGAGCAAGATTGTCGAGGATCCGACCATTGTCGCTGACAACAAAAACCGTTTGGAAAAGATCTCCGATGCGTCCGGAAAGGCTGCCAACCTTGTCAGGCAATTGCTCATCTTCAGCCGACGGGACATGGTCTCCCGGAAGGTCGTCAACCTGAACGGCGTGATTGCAGAGGTTCTCAGCCTGCTCAAGAGGACCATAGGGGAACAGACCGAGATCACATTCGATCCCTTTCCCGCTCTACCCAAAATAGAGGCCGACACCAGTCAGCTCCACCAGATCATCATGAATCTGTGTGTCAATGCCAGGGATGCCATGCCCGAGGGGGGGACTATCCATATCACCACCACCCATGTCTGTCTGGTCCGGGATTTTATCGACGACCATCCATGGGCCCGCCAGGGCTGTTTTGTCCGCCTCGAGATCAGGGATACGGGCATGGGGATCCCCCCCGAGGTCCGGGAACACATGTTCGAACCCTTTTTCACCACCAAGGAGACGGGCAAGGGTACCGGTCTCGGACTGGCCACTGTCTACGGGATCGTCAAAAGCCATGAGGGATTGATCCACGTGGACTCGACACCGGGCAAGGGCACGGCATTTGTCATCTACCTTCCGGCCACGGACGCCCAAGAGAACCAGGCCACGGAGAACTGCGGGCCGGATATCCTTACTCCTTGCGCCGCGACCATTCTCATGGCCGAGGACGACGAGATGGTCCGTTCCCTGACCAGGGAGGTCCTTGAAGACCTTGGATATACGGTCATCGAAGCCCGGGACGGGAACGAGGCGGTAGAATTATTCAAGCAACACAACGGATCCATCGACCTGGTTCTCCTGGACGTGATCATGCCCGGAATGACCGGCCAACAGGTATGGGAAAAGATCCAGACCATCCGTCCCGATCTTCCGGTCATCTTCAGCAGCGGCTACAGCTTCAACGAACTCAAGGAAAATACGATCATCGCGGAAAAGGGAAGACTGATACAGAAGCCCTACAGCCCGGATCAACTCATGGAGACCATCGCCAAGGCCCTGGCCCCCTCAACAGAAAAATAATCTTCCCGACAAACAAGGATCCAGTCCCCATGCAGCAGGACCCACGTTTTAGCACCGCAGCCAAGGAGGCCCTTGCCTGCGTTCTTCTGACCATCGCCAATTTCATCTGGTGGTATGGGTTCGCCTATGGCCTGGGGAGCGGCCCGGCCGGATCGTATACCCCCATCCTGGGACTGCCGGCCTGGTTTTTCATGAGCTGCGTGGCCGGGGTCCCGGTCTTTGGGGTGGCCGCCTGGGGTATGGTACGATTTTGGTTTACGGATGTGGACCTGGATCCTGATGACCCCGGTGACCAAATTGGCCGGATTGACCTTGGTGAATCGGTCAATCCGGCCAAAAACAGAAACAATCATTCCCAGGATCAGGGGATACAATCATGAACCTCAACCTGGAAGTGCTCATTCCCCTGGGGGTCTATCTGGGTTTTGTCTATCTTCTGGCCGTGTATGCCAACAGGGTTTTGTCCCGTTCGGGAAATTTTCTGGAAGAATACTTCATCGGCAGCCGGTCCATGAACGGGATCATGCTGGCCATGACCTTGGTGGCCACCTACATCAGCGCGAGCAGTTTCGTGGGAGGGCCGGGTGTGGCCTATAAGATGGGGCTGGGGTGGGTGCTGCTGGCCATGATCCAGGTGCCCACGGCATGGCTGACCCTGGGGGTACTCGGGAAAAAGTTCGCCATCGTTGCCCGGCGCATCGACGCGGTGACCATCAACGATTTTTTGCGGGCACGGTACGAAAACAGGGCCGTGGTCATTCTGGCCACATTGAGTCTGGTCATCTTCTTCATCGCCGCCATGGTCGCCCAGTTCATCGGCGGGGCCCGGCTCTTTGAAACGGCTACGGGGTTGCCCTATCATGTGGGGCTGACCGTTTTTGCCGTGACCGTGGTCCTATACACGACCCTGGGGGGATTCCGGGCGGTGGTCCTCACTGACGTGGTCCAGGGGATGGTCATGCTCGTGGGGACGGGAGCCCTTTTTGTGGGCATCGTCCATATGGGCGGGGGCATGACCGCCATCATCCACAAAATGCAGGCCATCGATCCGGGGCTGATCACCCCGTTCGGGCCCAAGGATTTTCTGGCCAAACCCTTCATCCTCTCCTTCTGGGTCCTGGTCTGTTTCGGGGTCATAGGACTGCCGCACACGGCCGTGCGCTGCTTCGGCTACCGGGACAGCCGGTCCATGCACACGGCCATCGTGGTCAGCACCGTGGTGCTCGGCCTGCTCGTTCTGGGCATGCACCTGTGCGGGGCCCTGGGCCGGGCCATCATCCCGGATCTGACCGTGGGTGACAAGATCATGCCCGCACTGAGCCTGGCCATTCTCCCGCCCGTAGTGGCGGGCATCTTCCTGGCAGGCCCATTGGCAGCGATCATGTCCACCATCGATTCCCAGCTCATCCTGGCCTCGGCCACGTTGATCCGGGATCTGTACATCAATTATATACGCGGGGGCAAAGCCGCAGATGACAGCCGGTTGCATAGATTGAGTTTCTACTGCACCGCCCTTCTGGGCACCATCGTGTTTATCGCCTCCCTGCGCCCGCCGGACCTCATCGTATGGATCAACCTCTTTGCCTTCGGCGGCATGCAGGCCACCTTCCTCTGGCCCGTGGTCCTGGGCCTGTACTGGAAACGGGCCAATGCCAAGGGGGCCCTCTGCTCCATGTGTGCCGGTCTGGCCTCCTATTTCACCCTGGTCATCTGGATCAAACGGTTCATGGGCATGCACGTCATCGTGCCCACCCTGGCTGTCTCGCTGGTCGCTTTCGTTGTCGTCAGCACACTGACCAGGGGGCCGGAGGAGGGGATTCTTCGGATTTTTTTCTATAAAAAGGGATAGAAAAAGGGAGACGGGAATTTCTTCTGCCCCCTGCCCTCGTTTCTTCTGGCCCCATCAAAGGGCAGATATGGAATCTGCCCCTACACGGGTTTCTCCCGTCTCCGTTTCTCCCGTCTCCCCTTCCTTCTACCCTTCCATCTCGAACTTCCACGCGCAATACCATTCCTTGGGATGTTCATCCGGCGGACACCCGACACATGTCGTCTTGATCCGTGCATCGATCTCCCGAGCGAATCCCCGGTATTCGACCTTGCCCCCGGACTTGCAGGGATAGTCGTCCATGCCCTTGCGTTTTCTCGCTGTCTGCACCCGGCATTTGTTCATCCTGAAGACAAAGGAGGTTTCCGTCTCCTCGACGATCTCCCAGGTGTTGATATGCGCATACATGCGGTGGGACAAAGCCTTTTTCAATCCTTCCAGTCCCGGATTCTCGGGTAGTCCGAGGATCGCCTTGATCCGATGGGCCTCAAAGGGTGAAAAACGCATCCAACAGGTATCATTGACCCGTTTGGCGTCGTCCATACCACACCGGCTCTCTACCGCCTGGAACCACACACCGTCCGCTGCCAGCCATGAAGAATGCAGGGACTTGGCCAACGAATGCAGTTTTTGCTCATCCATCCCCGCAAACAGCTCTTCCCTGGTTTCCCTGCCAAAGACCCGGCACATCCGGTGTTCCAGAATGTGCCGCAACCGATCCCCGGCCTCGTGCTCCGCATCCAGGGCGGTTTCCAGACCTACCTGGTGCACGGCTTCGGCAAACCAGAGTCCATAATGGGCTGCCGTCTGACGGATCGTTTCGACAATCTGATCGATAAGGACGGATCGTTCCTCGGTCATTGTTACCCCCTTGATTCATGTTCCGTATAAGCAAAAAATCGTCATACAACATATATTCCACGTACACTCGATCGACACATTATTCCTTGTGAATATCACGGGTTTGGGCTAAAGAGTCAATGTCCCTTAGCCAAATGTTCCGACCCACCGGATCTTTGTATGACCGATTCTCCCCAAAACATCCTGACCATCGATGACCAGGCACCCATACGGGAGCTCTTCAGCACACTTGTGACCAAGGCCGGGCACAGACCATTCACGGCCAAGACCCTGGCCCAGGGACTGGATATCGCCTCGACCAAGGATATCGCAACAGTCCTCTTGGACATCCGCCTTCCCGACGGGAGCGGTCTGGACATCATCCAGGACTTGAGGAACATGCCTTCCAGGCCCGAAGTCATCGTGATCACGGGTTTTGCCGATCTCGATGGTGCGGAACGGGCCCTGACCCAGGGGGCCTTTGACTACGTGCCCAAACCGGTTTCCGTGAAGCAGATCGCTCTCATCCTCAAGCAGGCCCTGGAATACCGCAGAGAACGGCTCAAACGCGAGCCCACCAGACTGACCGCCCATACCCATATAATCGGCTCCAGCCCGACCCTGAAAAAGGCGTTGGATGAAATGGCCGAAGCGGCCCGGGGGGAACACAGCGTCTTGGTCACCGGGAGCACGGGAACCGGGAAGGAACTTTTTGCACGGGCGGTGCACGACAACAGCCCACGCATGGACAAACCTTTCGTGACCGTGGATTGCGCTGTCCTGACCGACAGCCTGGTGGAGAACGCCCTGTTCGGACACAGCAAGGGATCGTTCACCGGAGCGGTCAGCGACAAGGAAGGGCTGGTCGCACTCGCCCATGGGGGAACCCTGTTCCTGGATGAAATCGGAGAGCTTTCCGCCTCCAACCAGAAAGTCCTCCTGAGGGTTCTGGAGACCAAAACCTACCGGCGCATCGGTTCGACCAAGGAACGCACGAGCGATTTCAGGCTGGTCGCTGCGACGAACAAGGATCTGGACTCCCCGGCCGAACAAGAAAAATTCAGGAACGATCTCCTATTCAGGATCAGGTCCCACGAAATCCACCTTCCCCCGCTCAAAGCCCGTCAGGACGATGTCCGGCTGCTTGCCGAACACTACACGGCTACCATTTGCGGAAAGCTCGGGATGGCCGCGAAAACCCTCAGCCAAGGATTCCTGGAGACATTGCAAAGCTATGAATGGCCGGGAAATGTCCGCGAGTTGGTCAACCTCATGGAACGGGTCATTGCCAAAGCGGCCAAGGACCCGATCTTGCATCAGAAACACCTTCCCGTGAGCATGCGCGTGGCCGTGCTCAAAAACCAATTCCGCACCCCTGATCCCTCCTCTTCCATGCTCAATCCGGACAGCTCCCCCCTTTCCTTTGATCCCATCCCGGACTGGAAAAACTTCAAGGATCTCATGTACCATGAAACCGAGAGACGGTACTTCCAGGATCTCTGGAGCCACTTTGGCGGAGACGTCAAACACATCGCCCGGCAAGCCGGACTGACCCGCTCCCGGGTCTATTCCATCCTGAACAAATACGACATATCCAACGACTGACCCCCGACCGTTCTTCCCTTCCCAATCCACCACAGCCATTAACCATACTCCGGTACCGCCACCCGGCCCATTTTTGCCAGCGTCGCCTTTGCCGATGCAATGGCCAAGGGCGACTTCACGGCCAATCTGGACATTGACCAAAAAGACGAGATCGGTGTCCTGGCCAAGGCACTCAACAGCATGATCGACAAATTGCGCTCGACCATCCAGGAAGTGCAGTCAGGGGCCGAAAACGTCGCCTCCGGAAGCCAGGAGATGAGTTCTTCTTCGGAACAGCTTTCCCACGGGGCGACAGAACAGGCCGCTTCAGTAGAAGAAATCACCTCCAGTGCCGAACAAATGGCCTCAAACATCCGACAAAACACTGAAAACGCCCTGCAGACAGAAAAAATCGCCGTCAAGGTGGCCGAGGACGCCCAGAGTACCGGCACGGCCGTCGGCGAAACAGTCGGGGCCATGAAAGATATTGCCGACAAGATCTCGATCATCGAGGAGATCGCCAGGAACACCAATCTTCTCGCCTTGAACGCGGCCATTGAAGCGGCCCGGGCCGGAGAACACGGTAAGGGATTCGCGGTCGTAGCCGCAGAGGTCCGCAAACTGGCCGAGAATAGCGGCCGGGCAGCGGCCGAGATAAGCGAACTCTCCGGCACGAGCGTGGGCAAGGCCGAAGACGCGGGAAAAATGCTCGATGCCATAGTCCCTGAAATCAAGAAGACCGCCGATCTCGTCCAGGAAATAACAGCGGCCAGCAAGGAACAGGACGCGGGCGCGGAGCAGATCAATCAGGCCGTGCAGCAGCTCGACCAGGTGGTCCAACAGAACGCTTCGGCCTCTGAAGAGATGGCCGCCACATCCGAAGAACTCTCTTCCCAGGCCGAACAACTCCAAAAGACCATCGCCTTTTTCCATGTCGGAGAACAGGTATCCGCTACGTTGGCCACTGCCAACATCGCTAAGCACACAGCGCATCCCCCGAAAAAAAGCATGCTGCCCGGAGCACATTCTCCAAAATCTTCTCCCAAGGGAATAGAATTGCACATGGACGGCACCCCCCCCAGAGGATGACCATTTCGAGCGTTTTTAGCGGCGTAGTCAAACGATGGCTAGCCGGGGACCACCCGCTAGGCCAGCATCCCCCATACACGCCGTATACTCGGACCGATCAGAGGGGATAGCACAACCAATATCCAAACAATACTGCTGGACAGCGCATAATCCGGTTTTGCCCCAACCAGGACCCGGCGTGGGACTTTTTTCAAATATGAATTGAACGGATTCATATTGCTCATGAATAAAGTCACACACCGGGTCTTTTTTTATCTTCTAAAACACATGACATCTTGAAATATATACTCTTTTATACATGCTCTTTTCGGCACAATTATTGTTAATATCGAAATACGTTGCAAATGAACCAGGGATGGTTCCATCCAGCTCCCCCCACACGGGTGACCGGCCGCCCGAGGGGTTGGGGATGTGCCGGCGCATCCCCCACCCCTACCATCGCTAGCCGAAAAAATTTTTTCCTTTCCTGGAATAACTGTATTTTTTTATAAGGCATACCCAAAAACCCTACCCCAAAAAATAAAAAAAATAGGGTTGCTCTGTCGAACGAAAAAAGTTTAATATTTTTAAAATTATTGGTTTTTAAGCAAAATCATATATAAACAACCTATATACAAAAAGACATGGCATTTACATATTTCTTTAGGGATAAACTTACTTTGGATACCATACGGGATTACGCAATACCCTATCTTAGAACGAGACGTTTTATACATATATGGGATGCAGGAAGTGCAATGGGGCCAGAGCCCTATTCTCTTGCAATCGTTCTTAAAGAAAATATGGGCAACATGATGTTTAGAAATGTAAAAATACATGCAACCGACATTGATGGTAGCGATCAGTTCGAACCAATAATTGAAAAAGCTATATACCATATGGAACAGCTAAAAAGTGTCCCTCCCGAGATTCTCGATAAATATTTCACGCAAAACGATGACAAAAAACATTATACCATACACGAAGAGATCAGAAAGGCCCTGGATTTCGAGAAGCATGACCTTTTGTCCCTGCGCCCGGCCCGCACGGATTGTTCACTGATCATGTGCAAGAACGTGCTCCTCCACTTCACCCCGCAAGAACGGATCGACGTGATCAAGATGTTTTACGACGCACTGGAGGATGGCGGCTACTTTGTCACCGAACAGACCCAAAAACTTCCGGACGGGTGTGGGGATTTGTTCGAACAAGTGGTCTCCCATGCCCAATTGTTCCGAAAAAAAAGCGCGGCCCGATGAAAATCGAAAATCTCACCACCCAGAGCACCATATATACCTCGAACGTCTATCTTGTGCGCGGGGATTGGAACCAGCTCTCCGACATCAACACCCTTGTCGATGTCGGCCGGGATGAAACCGTAATGGAACGCATCGAATCTTCCCGAACAGGGGTCGGCAAAAAAAGGGTCGAGCAGGTGGTTCTCACCCACACCCATTACGACCACGTTTCCATGCTCGGACCGATCAAAAAAATCTATGCACCGCCGGTCTATGGGTATTCCAGGCACTACCACGGTATCGACAGGACCGTTGACGACGGAGACATCCTCACTATGGGGGACAGCGAGTTCGAAGTCATCCACTGTCCCGGCCATAGTCATGATTCGATTTGCCTATACAATCAGACCGAGGGGGTCCTATTTTCCGGAGACGCCCCCCTCGTGATCACAACCCCCGACGGATCGCATGAGCGCACATTCATTCATGTACTCGAACGGCTCTGTGATCTGGATATCAGAACCATATATTTCGGACACGGCCCCCCCCGTACAAAAAATTGCAACCAACTCCTCGGATCGAGTCTCCGTAACGCCAAGGCCTGAACAATGGACAACCTGACCATACAAAAATCCACCAACAACCATTCAGCCTTTGATTGGTCGAATATCGAGTACAAGACGTCCAGGATCGGCAAATTGCGCACCAAACGGCAAAACGACTCCTTGACCATCTTCTCCATCCAAATATTTCCAGAATATCAAGGACATGGATTTGGCACCAAAACCGTCGAATACCTGAAACAGAACTACTCAACCCTGATCGCCGATCATGTCCGACCAACGGCAAGGACATTCTGGGACAAAATGGGGTTTAAACCGCGTGCAACCGATCAATTCGTCTACACAAGTCGCCATGTATAAGCAGAACAAGATCATAGCCGTCCTCAACAACAAGGGCGGGACCGGCAAGACGACCACCTCGGTCAATCTGTCCGCCTTTCTGGCATTGCAGGGTCACCGGGTTCTTCTCATCGACATGGATTCCCAGGCTTCTGCCTCCATCGCCCTCGGGCTTGCATGGCACGAGCTTTCCCCTTCGCTTGCGGATCTCATCCAGGGGACCGTCGCTATAAATGGTGCCATACACCGGACCCAGCTGCCATCGCTGGACATCATCCCCGGGGCGATGGATCTGGCCAACACCGACATCATGCTGGCGGACATGCCCGGACGCGAGCAATTTCTGCAAAGGCTCATTGTTCCCATACGATCCAGGTACGACTATATCGTCTGCGACTGCCCGCCCTCACTGTCCCTGTTGCCCGTCAACGCGCTGGTCTGTGCGGACTATTACCTGGTCCCCATGGCACCCGAGTATCTGGCCCTCGAAGGGCTCATCAGTCTGCAGGAAGCCATCGGCCGGTTGTGTGGGGGCATGGAGCTGCGGATCAAACTCCTGGGGATTCTCCTGACCATGGTGCAACCGTGGTCCTGGTCGCAACGCAGGGTCATCAACCTGGTCCGGGACCATTACCGTTCCCAGATTTTCAATAGCGTCATCGCCCGAGAAAGCAATCTGTGTACGGCCCCGTCGCATGGATGTGATATTTTCTCGTTCAAAAAACGGTCAAAAGGGGCCAGGTTGTATCGGCAAACAGGCAGGGAAGTGCTCCAACGTCTCTCGACCGATTTGCGGTAAAAATTAGTAATTTTCCGTTCGTTCCCAGCACGACCCACCAGATACGAACGGTTGACAGAATACATCCCAGCACATCGTGCATAAACGCAGCCAGGGAGGATAGTACGCCATGTTCGGACGAAGCAAGCTGAAAGAAAGTATTTTCCATAGGACACAAGATGTTCCCTCGGAAAACCAGGATGGGTTTATAGGGGAAAAGGACCACAATTCCGCCGGGTCGCATGTTTCTGACCCAGCGACCAAGGGACTTGTTGAAAAGGGCAAACTGTTCGATCTCGTACCCACTCCGGTCATGGCCGTCGACATGGATTTCAACATCACCGGCATCAACGAGGCCGGGGCCCGTGCCCTGGGATTAACAACTGCAGAATGTGTGGGAAAAAAATGCTATTCCCTCTTCAGAACCAAGGACTGTCGCACCGAAAATTGCCAGGTCCACCAGGCCATGCTGCGCGATGAGGTCTGCACCAAGGATACTATAGCCCAGTTACCCAGCGGCGACATGCCGATCCGCTATACCGGCAGACCACTCAAGGACGATTCCGGCGCGATTGTCGGAGGTCTCGAGTACGTCCTTGATATCTCGAAGGAAATCGAGGTCACCAAAGGGGTAACCGACCTGGTCGAGGCGGCCAAGGACGGCAAACTGGATGCCCGGGCCGATGTCGCTGCGTTTGAAGGGAACTACGCCAAGATCGTCCAGGGCATCAATGACACCCTGGACGCGGTCATCGGCCCCCTGAACGTCTCCGCAGAATACATCGACCGCATCTCCAAGGGGGATATCCCGGCAAAGATCACCGACGACTACAAGGGTGACTTCAACGAGATAAAGAACAACCTGAACATGTGCATCGACGCGG
>NZ_JBUDSQ010000013.1:0-60455 GCF_054921335.1 Desulfoplanes sp.
AGTGGCACCCTTGACGCTCTCACCTTCCCGGTACATCCGCTCGTTGCGCCCGTTGGCCTCGGCAATAACGGCCGTGCGCATCGCCGGGTCACTGGCAACCACGGTACCCATCAATTTAAGCCGAAGGGAAGCCAAGGGCATCTGCTCAATTTCGACCTCTTCCTGCTTGGGCTCTTCCGTGACGGCATGTTTGACCGTTCCAAACAGGTCCCTACCGGCAATGGCCCGGTACTCACCAAGCCCTTTGGACCGCGATGGCGTCCCCACCTTTGATCCGGGTTGCCCGGTAAAGGAATCTTGGCCGCTCAACGTGGTCTCGTCGTCCAATACGGTTTCATAACGATCCAGCCATGCGAACATGAGCATACACACCACAAGGGTGATCACCGCCAAATTGACGAGCCTGGTCAGCACGGGCACGCTCAGGATCTGCCCCACAACCTGCAGACCAGCCTTGGAGCCGGTAAACATCGCCCCTAGGCCGGCAAGCCCCTTTGTCAATCCGAACACTGAAAGCACCCGTATCCTGAATGGTTCCGATTAGTTGTCTTCATCAACATCCATGGGACATTCGCCCATCTTCTGCAACTGCTTGTAGCGATCACAGAGTCCCAGAGCACAGGCCTGACTCATATCCGCGCACCCGAGCCTCTTACCGCCTAACCTCATGTACAAAATACCGCGATTGTAATAGGCCGCCGCAAAATCCGGATCAAACTCCACGGCCTTGGTATAGTCGGAAATGGCCTCATCATAGTCGGTCATCTCATCATAGGCCACGGCACGGTTGAAATAAATCTGGGCATCAGTAACTTTTACGTCCAAAGCAGTACTAAAATCCTGGACAGCCTTCTCGTTTTCACCCATGGCCACATAGCCGTTTCCCCGGTTGACAAAAGCAGCTGCCATGGAGGGATCATGCTCGACGGCACTGGAAAATTCCCTGATCGCCCTTTCATACTGCCTTTTGCCAAGATAGTACATGCCAAGATTGTAATAAGCGGGAGCATAGTCAGGATGCTCCTTGACAAGCGTATCCCACACCGCCCGGGCTTCATCCTTCTGACCGTTTTCGAAGAACGCTGTTCCCCGGTTGCATGTGGCCCGGACCATGCCCGGATCAATCCCCAGAGCAGCGGAATAATCGGCAACAGCACTTAAAAAGTCCCCGGTTTTCTGAAAACAATATCCACGGTTATATACTGCCAACGCATTGTTAGGACGTGCCGCGATGACCCTGTCAAAGATACTGATCGCGGTGGAATAGTCCTTTTTTTCAATTGCCTGTATACCTGTGGCAAGGTTCGCAGAAGCGGGATGCGGGTCCTGATTATGTTTGGCCAACCGATCTCCACAACCAATAACCAACAAACCTAGACAACAAAAAAGGAGACCGAATCGGGTCACGGGGATCAAGGACGTTATTTCCATCCTGTTTTTTTTCACTTTTCCTACTCCATAAATATCTGCCTGAACCTCTCCAACAACCCGGCCCCTGCAATTTTTTTGTGGTGCAGCATGCCTTTTTTGTCCCGGTCGAGCATACGCTCGTTGAACATGGCCTGGATATTTTCATAGATGCGGGGCGACTTGGCCAGGATCATCCGGAAGCCTTCCCGGTCGACCACCACGCACCGGACGGGCTCTACCGCCTTGATATCCGCGGAACGGGGTTCCCCGGTCAGCAGGGCCATTTCCCCGAAAAAATCACCTTGCCCAAACTCGGCCAGGCTCTTGCCGTCACATTCGACCACGACCCTGCCTTCCAGGAGGACAAACAGGGTTGTGTCGGTCCCCCCTTTGCGGACAATAATCTGGTCCTGCAAAAACCCCTTCACATATGACGACCTGACCAAAAGCTCCAGGGTTTCGTCTGTCATTCCCTTAAACAGGGTGATATTTCTAAGAGTCTCTAGGATTGTTTGGGTTTCATCCCTGGGCTGATGGTATTCTTTCACTGCCAGCTCGCTCTGGGGATAGGGGATGGGAATATGTTCCTTGCGAAATTGATACCAAATAGAGGTGTTGATTTCATCAACAGCCCGCCTGGCGGCATCGAATTCGCGGACATAAAAAATGATCCGGTATTCCATCCTGTACGGCCCGTACTCCATCAGACGAATAATGGGCGCAGGCGATTTGAGAATGATCGATGACTTTTCCAGCACCTCCATGAGTGCGGTCTTCACCCGGACCGGAGGGATGGAAAAATCCACCCCAATGTTGATCCTTCGCCGGACATAGGGGATGGGCCGGTTGAAATTCACCAGAGTATCCCTGGAGATGCTGTTGTTCGGGATGAGAACATAGTCTTTGCTGATAGTCCGGATCTTGGTGTACCGCCAGCTGATTTCCACAACCTTGCCCTCGTGGGTGGCCACGGCAATCCAGTCGCCAATGGCAAAGGGGGTCTCGATCTGGATGAGCAATCCCGAGATAAGGCTGCCGATGGTATCCTGCATGGCAAAACCGATAACCGCGGTCAGGATGGCCGAGGAGGTGAGGATGGAGCTTGGATCGATGTCAAAGGCGCTTTTTAGAATAATAACGCCAATGACAATGAAGCACACAAACTTTGTCAGATCGATGAAAATGTGGTTGACCTGTTGCCGTTTGATCTTCTTCAGATAGATCTCGGCATACCAGCCATCCAAAAAACGGATGACCATGAACCAAACGACCACGGCTTTGGCAAAAAAAATCCCCTTTTCGGGGATGTCCATACCGATTTTAGGAAGAACCCCGTACTCGAGGATATACAAACAGATGAAAATAACCAGCCATTTCAAAAACCTGACCGTCTTAATAGCGACATTGTAACGTTTGGATGCAAGGTGGAGGGCGAGCGAGACCCCGCCGTAGATAACGAACAAAAGGACCAGGAGAAGCCAGGCCTCCAGGGAAATGGAAGCGAACAATTCGGGAAAACGCCGTGAAAAATCCATAGGAACATGATCCATGGTTGTAGTTGCTGTTGCGGCTGTTTGTACCCGAGCGCATAAAAAAAGGCAAAGGGCCAACCAGCCCCTTGCCTTTCTCCAAACAAACTGTCCATGCCCTGTTGAGACTAGGTCAGACCCGTTTGTTCCCTGATATGTTCGAAATCGATCAACGAGGCCACCAGCTGGGCCCCGTGCTGGATCTTGACGGTATCGCGGAGTTTGCACCGGGAGAGAATGGCCTCCATCTTCTGGGCCACGGCATAGGTGTCGTCCTTGACCAGAACGAGCGGAATTCCAAGGACTTCGGCCCGGGTCATGATGATGTCATTGGGATAGAGGTTACCGGTCAGGACCAAACATTCGCACTGTCCTTCCAAGGCCACAAGATGCACATCCGAGCGGTCCCCACCGACGATGACCGCAGAACGACGGCTTTTCTTGAAATGGGTCATGAAGTTTTCCACCTGCATCGTCCCGATGAGAAAATTTTCCACAACCCTGTCCTTCTTCTCTTGGGCCGTGATCAGCTTGCCCCCGAGCCGATCACACAAATCTTCCACCCGGATCGCTCCCATGAGCGGGTCGCTTGGCATGGTTCCCAGGATATGGATACCCTGCTGTTCGAAAAAGGGAACGAGCATGGTCGTCAGCTCACGCATGAACGACGGGGGGATGTCGTTGAGCACAGCCCCCAGAAGATGGTCGCCCAGGGTCTCCTTCATCACGGCCAAATAATCGTATTTGAGTTCCTTGTCGAACCGGTCGATGACCAGCGACTTGATCCCCAGCCTTTTGACGATGCTCACCCCGTCCAGATTGCAGTATTTTCCTGAAAACATGCTCCCGGATCCGGAGACGATCATCACGTCCTTGTCTTTGGCGAGCTTTGCATAAGCGGCCTCTATCCGCGGCATGAAATCCTCGGTCCGCCCTGAAAAGGCCCTGACCATAAAATCCTGGTCCACGACCACCGGAGTGACGTCACGCGGATCATCATCCAAGCCGAGAATCTCTTGGACAAAAAAGGCGTCCTCGTCTCCCGGCTTTCCGTCTTTCTTGAACGGTAACGCGCCTATGGGCTTCATGTACCCAACACGGTATCCATCCTTTTGCAATTTGAGCCCCAGGCCCATAGCGACAAGATTCTTGCCGGCATAGGCCGAAGTGGCCCCAACATAGATTCCCAACATGAAACCTCCGCAGCAGTGCATCCGTTAGCGCATTATACTCTATCCAGAGCGGTACCCAGGCTGTACCCCCATACCGCTCCCACCCCCCCCGGTGGGTTTGATCCCAGACACCGGGGCCACACCCTGTTTTCCTTTCCGGAGTGCCCCCCGGCATACCCACCCCGGACAACCAGACCGATCACCGTCCAATGACGGCCGGAACAAGGGGATCCCAGGGCGAAAGCACCAGCTTGACATCCCCGACCACGGTTTGATGGTCGTCGACAAAGACCGGGCTGAATTCCGCCTCGATGATTTCCGGACAATCAAGGGCCATCTGGGAAACCGTCAACAACATATCCTCGAGGGAACGGAGATGGACTCCCGGTTCCCCACGCCGACCCAGCAGGATCGGCCCCCCCCAGGGTTCCCGAATGATGTCGTGGGCGTCCTCCAGGCTCAAGGGGGCGATCCGGTAGGAACAATCTTCCCGGCCACGACCATCCGAACCGGCCAGGGCAAAAGATACCAGCGGACCGAACTGGGGATCCCGGACCAAGCCAATGGAGACTTCCTTGGCCAGGGGGCCGGCCTGTTTTTGGACCAAACATCCGGAGATAAACATTTCCGGCCACAACCGACGAGTCCCCTCGGTGACATTCCAAAAGGCCTGGTAGACACTCCCATTGTCCTCCACGTCAAGGGCAATGGTCTGTTCTCCTTGGTACTGCCCCTCCTGGGGGGATGCCAACTTGAGCACGACGGGAAAACCCATCTTACGGGCCATCTTGGCCGCACTTTTGGCCGTTCGGGCCAATTTCATATCCAAGAAGGGGATTTCATACCCAGTGAGGAAGGGCTGGGCATCGATCCCCTTGAGCTCTAGAATTCCCTGTTTACGGGCGTCGAGGAGTATTTTTTTTATTTTTGGACTATCCCGGCGATAACAGACCTCAACGGGATAGGGTTTACGCTGCCGTCTGAAACAATCGTGCATGTTCCGCAGGGCGTACAATAGATAGTCCGGTTCCCTGTAGCAGGGCACCCCATTGGACTCGAGGAATGACCTTGCGGGGTCGCTGCCGGCACCACCGGGAACACAGACCAATGTAGTCTTGGTCATTCTTTCGGCCATGTTTACGACATGTTGGGCAATATCCATGAGATCGATGTTCTGGCGTGGAGTGATGATGGCCACAACCGCATGTATGTGCGGATCCGCGTCCATGCTCTCCATGATACGTGCGTACACCATCCCGTCGGCGTGGGAACCCGCGTCCACCGGATTGTACATTGTCGCATACCCGGGAACGACCCCCTTGATCCTCTCAAAGGTTCGGGCTGAAAATCGCGGGAGTTCCAACCCTACGCCGGAGGCACCATCTGCGGCGATAATGCCGAAGCTCCCGGAGTTGGTCAAAATGCCGACATGGTTTCCGTGGGGAAGAGGCTGCCTGGAAAAACCCTGGCAGAGGGCAAGCAGGGATGGTATGTCATGGGGCCGGACGACCCCGGCCTGCTCGAAAACGGTGGTATAGGTCGTCCCAAAACCGAGAACGGAATCCCTATGGAAGAGTGCGGCGGTGGTCCCGCGCGGCGTGTTGCCCGGTCGGACCATGATCACGGGTTTTTTCTTGGCCACATCCTGGGCGATACGCAAAAAACGCGGGCCATCGGATACCCCCTCGAGATAGCCGACAACCACCTCCGTGTCCGGATCATTCCCCAGGAACTCGAGCATATCGCACTCACTGACCAGGGACCTGTTTCCCAAGCTGACACATTTGGAAAACCCCAGTTGGTGCCCCTGGGCAAGATCGAGGAAACCATGACAAAAGGAACCGGACTGAGAGAAAAAAGCTATATTTCCCGGGATAATATCTGGAAGCCCCAGACTTGCGTTGACTCCTTCACGAGGGTTTATTAGACCCAAACTTTTAGGACCGAGTACGAGCATTCCCCTATCACGCACCAATGAACAAACCCGTTCCTGGTGGATGAATTCCTCCGCACGGGTCTCTGTCTCACCGGGTGCCAGACATATGACCGTCTTGATCCCCGCACCACCCATCGATACCAGGGCGTGCACCAGTCGTTCGAGGGGAAGGCAGACGACTCCAAGATCCGTAGCGGGTGCGCTTTGTAAATCCTTGTACGTGCACGTTCCACAAACTTCACGACAATCCGGGACAATAGGAACAATGTGCCCCTGATAGCCGGATGAAACAAGTCGATCCACGATGGTGGAAACGGGCGTTCCTGGTTGGCCGGAATCTCCAAGGACAAGGATGGATCGGGGGGAGAAAAGAGGATCGAGGGAAGTCACTCGCATGCAAAAAACCTATGGAGCAAGTATTGGAAAACAACGCCAAAGAAATGGAGAACCTGCAACGGGCTATCCATTATGAATTCTCTCAAGTCAAGCTTTTAGTCACTGCGCTCACCCACAGCTCCTATGCCAACGAGCATGATACATGCAGCAACGAGCGGATGGAGTTCCTGGGGGACGCAGTTGTAGAGATATGTGTTTCCACGGAATTGTACAATAGATTCCCGGAAATCCATGAAGGGGAGTTGACCCGGTTACGGGCGAAATTGGTCAGCGAACCCGGTCTGGCACAAGTAGCCAGAAATATCGGGCTGGGAGAATATCTCCTCTTGGGTAAAGGAGAAATGATCCAGGGTGGAAGGACAAGGGAGTCGGTTCTCAGCGACGCCCTGGAAGCGGTTGTCGGCGCGGTCTATCTTGATGGTGGATTCGGTGCTGTCCGGCAGTGCATCGCAAACCTCTTTGGCCCCTTCTGGCCGGCATATCCGACCACACCGAGGCCCAAGGACTACAAGAGCAAACTGCAGGAAATAACCCAAAAAACTGACAAGGCCCGCCCCACCTACCGATTACTGGACAGCGAGGGGCCGGAGCACGCCAAGATATATGTCGTCCAAGCCGCACTGCCATCCGGAGAAACACTGATTGCCCGAGACACCAGTTTGAAAAAGGCCGAACAAAAAGCGGCCCACAACGCCCTTATGTCCCTAGGGGTTGGGATGGAATGAGCCCGCTCCGCCGAACGATTTCCCGACAAGAGGCCACCTGGCGGGGATCACGCGGACCGAAGGACCATATAGACCCTGCGGAAAGCCGCCTTTCCGCAGGGTTGTCTTGGTCACCAGCACACGTGGACAGTCTGGAGCTATTCGGGATCAATCAGCGATTATCCCTGGATCAGCTGCATGGCCATCTGCGGCAGTGAATTGGCCTGGGAAAGCATGGCCACTGCCGACTGGGTCTTGATCTGCTGTCTGGTGAATTCCGTCATCTCCGTAGCGACATCCACATCGGAAACCCGGGATTCCGCTGCCTGCAGATTTTCCGCCTGGACATTCAGGTTGGAGACCGTGGCCTCGAGCCGGTTCTGCAGGGCACCCAGGTTGGCCCTGATCTGGTCCTTGGAGATGATGGCCTCATTCAGGGCATCCAGGGCATTTTCAGCCAAAGACTGGGTCGAAATGGACTTGCCCGCATCCGTCTCAGCGTTCAGCCCCACACCGAGTGCAGAGGCCGTTGCCGTACCGATCTTGATATCGTAGTGGTCTTCCTTGGAATCGTTACCGGTGCCGAAATGGACCCGCAGGGCACCCGAGGAATCCAGGTTACTTCCAGTGTGATTCTCGCTGGAAAGGTTCCCGTTGAGCAGATAGATCCCGTTGAAGTCGGTCGCGTTGGCGATCCGAGAAATTTCAGAGGCCATGGCCTGGTATTCTGAATCAATGATCAGTCGCTGGTCCGAGGTGTAGGTACCGGTGGCGGCCTGTTCGGCCAATTCCTTCATGCGGATCAGCTTTTCATCGATCACCCCGAGGGCGCCGTCGGCCGTCTGGATCATGGATACGGCGTCGTTGGCGTTACGTGTCCCCTGGTTGATGGTCGATATATCCGAGCGCATCAATTCCCGAATGGCCAGTCCGGCGGCGTCGTCGGCGGCACTGTTGATCCGGAGACCCGAGGAGAGCCTATTGGTTGAGGTTGAGAGGCTGTTGTAGGAACTGCTCAAATTCCTGGCCGAGTTCATCGCCATAAGATTGTGATTGATGACCAAAGACATACTAAAACCCTCCTTGATAGGCTTGTGTGCATTTTGTAACTCTTACTAGCAATCAAGGTGCCATCAAAAATTTATCTTTTAATTTCAAAATACTAGAATATAACAGGGGCATTTTTTGCCGTCCCGATCACAGGCCAAGCGTCAAATATCCACCCCGAATCCCTTCCGTTGCTGTCAAAATTTCCGCATAGCCCAACCATGGGCCGTCACATCCAAAAGTTCGGCTCGTTATTTGGACGACTAAAGAAAATCCATGGTTGGCCGATAAATCTTTTAGAGGATTTCGATCCATAAAGAGCCACCGGGAGCCAAGCCATGCACGTTGAAACCATTGAGCCCAAAAAACGGGAACCCTCCGGTCCGGAGGCCGTCACGCCGCCAGCCCAGACGGAATTCCCCACCGAATTTCCCCAGAAAAAAGACCTCCGGGACTCGACTCCCGCTCCCACGGAGGAAAAGTCCCTTGACCACAAGAATATTCAAGAAGCTGAAATCGACCGAGTGAGCAATGCGCTCGAGCAATTCTGGGACGCCATGGGCGTAAGCCTGAAGTTCAAGGTCGATAAACGTACCGAGACCATCCAGGTCGAGATCATCGATCCCAGCTCGGACAAGGTCATCAAAAAAATTCCTGCGGATGAGATCCTTAACATGGCCGCATCCCTCAAGGAGTCAGTTGGATTTTTGGTTGATAGGGACCTGTAAACGCAGAGTTGTTATTCCCTGCTTTCTGCTAGCGGCACCGTTTGGATCGGGTCGTTTTCTAACGAATGCTACCAATGCAGGTATTTTAATTCTATAGGCTAACAAAAACCATTCGTGCCAAAAAAATCCCCTGAAGGCTTGATGCCTCCAGGGGATTTTTTTCAGCTTGAAACCACGTGGTTACTTCAACCAGGAATTAACCAGCTCGGGGTTCTCTTTCACAAAACGTTTGGCATCTTCATACCGATTGGCTCCGGGTTCCTGGTCCCAGGCCATGACGGTTTCCATCTGGTTTCTGGTCCACTTGAAATTGTCCAGAAAACGGTAGACGTCGGGTTTGTCCTCTTTCAAGCCCTTGCGGACGATGGTATGGATATCTTCAGCTTCACCAAAGATGCCCTTGGGGTCCTCAAGGAACTTGAGCTCCCAGCGACCGAACTTCCAATGGGGTGCCCAACCGGTGACAACGACCCATTTGTTGTGCTTGATGGCGTCCCCAAGAGCGGCCGTCATGGTGGCACCACTTCCTTCCATGAGCTCCATGTCATCGATATCATAGGCCTCGATAGTATCTTCTGCCCGGGCCATGACACCGGCACCGGGATCGATCCCGATAATCCGTCCGGAAAACTTGTCGGCGTTGGCTTCCAGTTCGGCGATGGAATCGATGGTCACATACTTGGGAACCACCAAACCGATCTTGGCACCGGTGACCAAGGGACCCAGGTCATCGACATCCTTGATGAAACGTTTGTAGTAGCTGGAGTGGGTCACCGGCAGCCACGCAGCCAACATTCCGTCCACATCTCCGTCGGCCGTGGCCGCCCACATCGCTGCAGCGGCGACCGGCAAGGTCTCCACGTCATAGCCCATCTTTTCTTCCAATACGGCCCGGGCCACATTGGTTGTGGCGGTGGCACAATCCCATTCTACATACGCCAAACGAATCTTGCCCTTGCTACCGGCAAAGGATGTTCCCGTCGAAGCACACATGAACAATGCGGCGACACACATAATCACTACTGTACGGATTTTCATACCTGACCTCCAGTCGTTGCGGTTCCATAAAAAAAGCACGTGGGTAGGAACCGTTGTTTGAACATAAAAAGACATGCCGGTCGGCATCCCCGGACCGGCATGTCGCCAAAGGGTCTATCTTTATACGAGATCTTGTGGGAACAAAACTGCAGGGATCACGATTTGGAGGATCCCCCGACCTTCTGGAGCACCCGGTCCAGAATGATGGCCACGATAACGATCCCCAGGCCGGCCTCGAATCCCCGTCCGGGCTGCAGCCGCTGGATGGCCTTCCATACCTCGCCACCAAGGCCCTTGGCTCCAATCATCGAGGCGATGACGACCATGGACAGGGCGAGCATGACGGTCTGGTTGACACCGGCCATGATTGTGGGCGTGGCCAAGGGCAACTGCAGTTTGACCAGCTTTTGCCATCTGCTCGAGCCAAAGGCCTCGGCGCATTCATTCAACTCTATGGGGACCTGTTTGATGCCCAGACAGGTCAAACGGATGGCCGGGGGCATGGAAAAAATGACCGTGGAAAAGATGGCCGAGACCTTACCCAGACCGAAAAAAGGAATGGCAGGGATCAAATAGACAAAGGCCGGCATGGTCTGCATAAAGTCGAGAATGGGCATGGTGATCTTGTACATGACATTGCTCAGGGCAGCACCAATGCCCAAAGGAACACCAATCATAATGGCAATACACGTGGCCACGACCACGAGAGCGATGGTGCTCACGGTGGCGGACCAGAGTCCGAGGTTCCAGATGAGCAAGAGTCCGACCACGGTAAAAAGGGCCAAGCCACGGTTCCGTTTGCTCAAATACCAAACCAGTCCGGCAGCCAACAGGATGAAAAGCCAGGGGGGCAGAAATTTCATCCCGTTCTCCAACCAAGAGAGGCCCTTTTCCGTAACCACGGCAAACGATTTGGTCGCAAAGGAAAAATGCTCTACCATGAAATCCAGGGCCGCTTCGATCCAAGCACCTAGAGGCATGCGTGGAATATTCATTAGGCCTGACCTCCTCTTTCAGCTATGGCGGCCAAGAGGAGTCCCCTGATGATCACGCCTTTGAGTCTGTTTTTCTCGTCGACCACGGACAAGGGGTAAGGAATATCCTTGAGCAATTCAAACAATTCGTTGGCCGGGGTATCCATGTTCACCGTGGTTATATTCTTATTGATGATCGGGGTGAGGTCCTTGCTCCCCTGTTTGACGAGTTCGGCCGTGTCTTCTGCTGAAACGACACCGATCAGGTGGCGTTCCTTATCCACGACGAAAAGGGAAGAGATAGCGTTCGACTTCATCTTCCTCAGGGCGGCGTGGGGTCCATCGCTCTTGATATGGGCGACGGCCTCGGACTTTTTCATCACCGAATCGGCCGTGAGCACCTTGGAAATATCCACGTCCTCGACAAACCGTTCTACATATTCATTGGCCGGATTGGTGAGGATATCCTCCGGGGTGCCGATCTGAACAACCATACCATCCTTCATGAGCACGATACGGTCCCCGAGTTTGAGGGCCTCGTCCAGATCATGACTGATAAAGACGATGGTCTTCTGCATCTCCTCCTGCAGGGCGAGGAGTTCATCCTGCATATCCCGGCGGATCAAGGGGTCGAGGGCACTGAAAGCCTCATCCATAAGGAGAATGTCCGGATCAAGGGCAAGGGCCCTGGCCAAACCGACACGTTGCTGCATTCCACCGGACAATTGTTTCGGGTAGGCATGCTCCCAGCCCTTGAGGCCGACACGGTCCAGACTATCCATGGCCTTCTTTTCTCTCGCGTCCGGATCGGCTTTCTGGATTTCCAGGCCATATTCAGCGTTTTGCAGGACCGTCCGATGGGGGAAAAGGGCAAAATTCTGGAAAACCATCCCAAGTTTTTTCAGCCGAACATCACGCAATTCCTTGGGGGTCAGCTCACCAAGATTCTCGCCGTCCAGCACCACCTCGCCGGCTGTCGGCTCTATGAGCCTGTTGACACACCGAACCAGCGTCGACTTTCCACTTCCGGAAAGCCCCATGACGACTAATATTTCACCTTCTTCAACATCAAAGGACACATTGGAAATTCCAACACTTTGACGGGTCTTCTTGAAAATCTCATCCTTTGACTCACCATTATTGAGTAGCTCCAACCCCTTGCTCGGGTTGGAGCCAAAAATTTTGGTAAGATTTCGAACGCGTATTTTTGACATCATCACCTTCGGGTTTCGTTTACTAAAAAAGGGGGGAAACGAGAAATCCTGCTGAACTGCAGGACAGGCCATAAACGACAGCTGAACTCTGGTTTCCCCAAGACAAAAAACCTGATCACTCTTTAGTTAGTCAGATCATTTATCATAGATAATCTTAATGTCAAATTAAGACTTTTTCCTTGAAATTGAATATTGTCTTTTTTAAAAAAATATTATTGTTGCATAATTATCCAATCTTTTTTGTTTTACACAAACAAAAAATTTGTATTTTTTTATATCATGATATAAAAATTTTTTTTTATTAAGACATTTCATCAAATTTTATTTATATATTTTTACTTTAAATTTTTTAATGAATGAAAAATATTCAAAAAAAATTTAAAAAAAAGAATAAGAAATATTTTTCCCATCCAAATTCATAAACAACAAATTGTCTATACATCCAAAAAATAATACAATTATTCCGAACACAAAATGCTAAAATTCAACACTAATAAAGTATAGAAAAAAAATCTTTTCAATACTGAAAAACAAAAATATATACAAAATCATTCAATTATATTTTTACTTTCAATACATTTTTCATTAAAAAAACAAATATGCGTATAAAAAGATCAAAAAAATATTTACTGTTAGAAATTATTTAAGATAACAACCAAATAACAATATATGCATAAAAGCAAAATGATCGTACGCATTACATGTTTTTTATTACATTACCCATGAAATTCTACCATAAAAAAACAAGAAAATCATACAAACGATTGAACGTAAAACCCAAAACGTAAAACTGCGGCTTGGCCGCATTAGTACATGATTCTGCATTTTTCTTGTCTAGTTTTTTATTTTATTATAAAAAGGATACGTACATAATTATCCTTTACCCTCAAAAATCCCCAGGAGGTTTTCCATGCGGTCTGTTCCCGTCACAGTAAAAAGCTTTTTGGCAGCGCCCGTTTTTTCGCCCCCCGGGAGACGAGAAAAAACAATGGATTGGGCACGGGTCTTACAGGACCGGGATATCCTGCGCGCACCCCCTGCTTCTCACGGTGAGTCGTTCATGGCAAGGTCATCACGGTAGGGTTTTCCTTGTACGTCACCCGGTGTTTGCCTGGAACGGTGGTTTGGGGTAGACGGGAAACCATCATCGTTCACAACTACCTCCACTCCCCACACAAGCTATGGACCAAACAAAACAACTCATCGAACACATCGAGGCCATTGCTTCCGGAGATTACTCCGGAGCAATAATGGAACTGACCAAGGACAACCAACCGGCCCACATCCGCCGGATCGCCGAGGCGGTGGGCATGATGATGGTCCGCATCGAGGCCCGTGAACTCAATCTCGAACAGCTCAACGATCAGATCCGCAAAAATACCCTGCTCACGGTAGCAAGTATTGCAGACGCATTGGGCACTCGGGACGACTATACACGTGGGCATGGCCAACGGGTGGGCGACCTTGCCGCGCGAACGGCTGGACGGGCTGGTTGCTCCGCCAAAGAAACCGAATCCGTACGGCTTGCCGGTATTCTCCATGACATCGGAAAAATAGGCTTTTCAGACGACATCTTCACCAATGAGGACACCCGGCCCAGTGATCTGATGATGGAACGGATCAAAAAGCACCCCACATGGGGATTCGAGATCCTGAACAACCTCGATTTTCTGGGTGTGGTCCCGGAATTGGTCCTCTGCCACCACGAACGGCTGGACGGCCAGGGGTATCCCCGGGGCCTCAAAGGGGAAGAAATTCCCGTCCTGGCCCGTTTCGTCAGCGTTGCCGACTGCTTTGACGCCATGACAACCCAGCGCAGCTACCAGAAAGCCATGGGCCGGGACAGGGCGGTCTCGATCCTGAAGAAACTTGCCGGGCCAAGCCTTGATCCGGAGATTGTCGACACGTTCGTAACCGAGATCGGCCACACTCCATGAGCAGGTTCTCTCTCGGGAGCCCTGTGGGAAGGAGGATGGACGGTGGAGAGGGATTTATCCTCCAGAAATTGGAGGGCGATGGCATGGCCTTTGTCCATGCCGGAGGAACCGTGGTCAAAAAGGAACTCAAAGATGAACCCCTGCGTGGACACCGTCTGTCTGGTGGCCTCCACGCAGGGGATCGGCTATGATATCCAACGGGCCGGCTCCCCCAAACCAATGTTTTTCTGGGGTGAAGGACTCTTTTTCGCAACACTCCAGGGGACGGGCACGGTCTATCTGCAGAGCCTGCCTTTCTCCCGCCTGGCCGACCGGATCATCGCCCAGGCCCCCAAGGCGGGGGGAAACCAGAAAGGCGAAGGATCGGTCCTTGGCGGTTTTTCGACGGGGACAATGACTGCGCCCCTGCAACTGCAACAATGACCAAACGGAAAAAAAGGCGTTTCTCCTATCCGGGAGACGCCTTTTTTCCGTTTGGCCATATGGACAAACAAGCCGGTCCTTCCAGATCTCTCCTTTTCATCTTCTGCATATTGGGCTAAAAGCCTCCAAAAATTTTGATCCCATCCATGGAGGTCCGCACAAAAACCGGTGACCTCCCCGACATCTACAGCTCAAAGGAGAAAACGCATGACAAAAATCGGACTCATTCGCTGCGACAAGAACCTGGACAAATGCCCCCTGACCGGCTGTTTCACCTGCCTGCAGGACAAGAAGCAGGGGTTTGCCGGCTACGACGGAACCACCCTCACCGGGGTCATGACCTGCCACTGTCCCGGGGACGATGTCGTGGCAAAGGCAAAACTACTCAAGAGCAAGGGGGCCGAAGTCATACACTTGTGCACCTGCCTATTCTGCAAACGGGAGGAAGGTATGACCTGGTCACTGGGCAACGGTTTCTGCGACCATACCGACAAAATGGCCCGGCGCATCGCCGATGAGGCCGGGATCACCTGTATCAAGGGCTCGGCCCATCTGCCCAAGGGATACGTCCCGGAAGTTTTCACGCCCGCCCGGTAATCTGTCGTCCATCCGGCAGTGCCCCCCGGTGTGCGGGGTAGCGAACAGACAAACGCCCTATGTCTTTGAGCAAATTATCTACGGAGACAAGGAAAGGCGGGAAGACAAAAACCGGGACACGAACATGATCACTCCGTCCCGGACGTGATCCGGGATCTTGGGAAATGTGGCCGACAGTTTGATTGGGCATCAGAGAGAGTTTCCATCTCACCCAAGATCCCGGGCCTCACTAGAATAAGGATAATCGCCCGGAATCAAAAAAAATCCTACCCAGAGAACACCCCGCCAAGATCCGGCTGGTCCTTCATATAGGCCAGCAGATTATCCACTCCGGTCACCTGATAGTCAGCCATAGGCAACCGCTGGATAGGCACTCCCTCAAAGGCTTTCAGGACATGATCGATATCATCCTCGGGCCGTATCTTATTCAAAAAGACACGGGCAGGGGCGATGCCTATCTCAGCCAGTTTCTCTCTGATGCGCAGGGACTCTGAAAAGGCCAGTTTGTCCGGATTCATGACCACGTTCATGTGCATGCTCGCCCCTTCAAAAAGATCACCCAGTTTACAGTATTGCTCCCCCATCTTTCCCAGACGCGACGCAATCCTGTCCTGTTCCATCTCCTTTTTTCCCACCTTGATGGCCGAGATGATCTCCTTTTTCTTCAGGATGGCCCGGCGTAGCTTGAGCAACTCCTCGAGCCAGATCCTGGTGATGGACGGCAGAGAGAGAAAACGGAGTGACTGGGCAGTGGGCGGCATGTCAAAGACCAGGATATCCCTGTCCGCATAGCGCTCAAGAATATGGGAGAAGGCCAGGGTCAGGGCGTACTCTTCCACCCCGGGAGAATATTTTAATACCTTGAAATAGTTCCCCAGTCCGAAAGCGCTCTGGTAACTATAGGTCTCCTGAAGATGCCGGAAGGTCTCCTTGAGATATTTTTCTTCCCAAGCCTTGTCATTCACCTCCATGACCTCGAGATTTTCGGCCACCTTTTCCGGCTTTTCTGAAAGACGCCGCTCAAAAATATCGCATTGATTGTGGGCCGGGTCCATGGAAACGAGCAGGGTCTTACGACCCGACGTGGCCGCATAGAGCGCGGTCAACGCCGACGAAGTGGACTTACCCACCCCGCCTTTACCGATGAACATATGGATGTGCTGGGTCATGTTGAAAGTACCATGGTCTGATGCGGCCAAACCGCAGTTTTAAGTTTTTGGTTTTAGGTTTTACGTTTTACGTTCAATCGGTTGTAGAATTTTCTTGTTTTTTATGGCAGACTTTTACGAGTAAGGTACTAAAAAAGCAGATGGTCGGATGCACCCCCACAAAGAGGGTAATGGATTTTTTGGAGATTTGAGAGATTTTAGAGAGTTTAGGGGGGAGGGGAAGGGCCGGGAGAATGTAAGGCATCAACAACCCGTTTGGAATACGGGATTTTTAGAACGGATTTTTGTTCCGTTTCCGGGCAGTCAACGTGTCGGGGTATTCCTTGCGGGTGCCCTACGGACCGTTTGCATCAAAACGCATCCAGAACCGAACAGACTTCCGCCAAGGGGTCCGATGAGGTGGCCACCTTGTTGGTCATGAGGAGAAGCTCACGCTCCATGAGGGGCAGGAGTTCCAGGGTTACCTGAATGGGCGGAGAGGGGATGCCGATGAAGGACCCGAGCACGAGCACTGCAAAGATGTTCTCCATTTCGCCCACCTCCCATTCCAGGGTTTCCGTGGCCCGTTCCTTGTTGATCTCCTCGAAGGTAGCCAGGGCAGAGCGGATTTTCTCCTTGAGATCGGACAGTTTCATCCAACCCCCTGGACCCGAAAAATTTTCACTTCCAGATCGATCCTTTTTTGGGACGGGAAATAATAGTATCCGGCATACAGGGCAAAAAGCATGATCCAGAACAGGGGCACCTGGGGAAGATTGCACAAATACCCCAAAGGGACCATGTACGTTGCCAGTACCCCGGCAAGGATGAACCGCTTTTCAAAGACAATGAACCCGTCCAACCCAATGCCGCTTTTCCCGGTCTGGGTTCTGCAAAACAGAATCCTGAGCCACAGGGGGAGGGCAAAGGCAAGGACTCCCGCGAGGACGAGGAGTGACATGGTCACCGGTCGCCCGGCCTGTTCGGCCAAGAGTTCCACTCCCAACGTCCTGCACGCGGCCAGAACAACCATGGCCAGACATGCCGGGGTCAGAACGGCCAAATACCATTGTTGGAAATTTTTTGTGAGCATTTCAGACTGCATCGTCAATCCTTGTCGGCCCGTTTTCGGGCAAAAAGACAAGCGCCCGGACGGACCCGGGCGCTTGTCTACTTATGGTCTCGGCTAGCTCTTGGAAGAAGCCGTGGCACCGGGTCCAGAGGCATCTGGAGAGGTGCTCATAAACTTGACCACGCCCTCGAAAGCGATGACCGCGACGATGAGAATGATCACGGAGTTGGACACGATCAGCAGGATATTGCTCCCGCCCAGGAACTTTATCTGGTTCATGATCGCCGCCCACATGGTCATGACGATCATGAAGGCCGCCGGAACGGCGCTGAAGACCCATTTTCCGCCGCCCTTGCTCTTTAGATAAACGGTCATGACCACCAGTCCCAATGCGGCCAGGGACTGGTTGATGGCACCAAACAAGGGCCAGAGCTTCAGAGCGCCCTTTCCGTCCGCACCGGTCACAAAGGCCAGGATGGCCGCGGAGATGACCGCGAACGCGGTGGACACATAGATATTTCTGAAGGCGCCGACACCAAAACGGGTGAAGAGCTCGGTGGAGATGTACCGCTGGATACGGGTGGCCGTATCCAGAGAAGTTCCGGCAAAGGAGGCCACAAAAACGCCCATGATGGCCACGGCCCAGGCAACAGGCACACCGAGGGTGGAGATCATGTTCGCCCCACCGTCCACAAAGGCCCCTATCTTGGAAGCCAAACCGGCCGCTGCGGCCCAGGAGGCATAGTGCTGGGTCCAGGCAGCGGTCCCGCTCAGCAGCTGTCCGTCTGCCTCGTAGCCCATGCCGATGCCTGCGGTTGCCGCGACAACGACCAGGGTGGACAGGACACCTTCCATGAGCATGCCGCCATAACCGATGACCAGGGCATCCTGTTCGCTTTCGACCTGCTTGGAGGTGGTACCTGAAGAGACCAAGGCATGGAATCCGGAGATAGCCCCGCAGGCGATGGTGATGAACAGGAAGGGCCACATGGGGGGAGCACCCTCAGGTGTTGCCTGTACGGCAGGAGCGACGATTTCCATCTGACCGGAAAAACCGGCCACCAGGACACCACCGACCAAAAGAACCATGGCCACGACGAGCTGGTGGGAATTGATGAAATCACGGGGCTGCAACAGGGTGGTAACGGGGAGCACCGAGGCGATGAAGGCATAGGTCAAAAGGATGAGCGTCCATCCTCCGGTCGGGGGAATGCCCGCGATGACGGGAAGATTGATGGGCATGTACACACCAATAATAACGGTCACGTACATGGCGATAATCGCCAGGATGGAAAGCCCGAGGATGCTCTTGCCCTTCTTGTACACCAGGTAGCCGAGATAGATGGCGATGGGGATTTCCATCCATACGGGAAAGACCGCGGCCGGATACTTGGCAAAGATAACCGCCATGACCAGCCCGAGAATGGCGATGAATATCCACAGCTCCATGAACACGATGACAAAGAACATCAATCCGGTTCTGGGATTGATGTATTTCTTGGTGTACTCGGAGATGGATTTGCCCTGGTTACGCATCGAGAGGACAAGGGCACCGAAATCGTGCACCGCACCGATGACGATGCTGCCCACGAAGATCCAGATGATGGCCGGCAGCCATCCCCAGATAACGGCGATGGCCGGACCGACAATGGGGCCGGTACCGGCGATCGAGGCATAGTGGTGTCCAAAAATGACTTCCTTCTTGGTGGGAACGAAGTCCACCCCGTCTTCAAATTCCTTGGCTGGGACCAGTCGGTCCTTGGCCAGGGCGAAAATTTTCTGACCGATGAATCGGCCGTAGAGACGGTACATGATAATGTACCCTACGAGCACGAGAACCATCATAACTAATGCATCCATCCTCTTCTCCTTTGTCAGAATAACATTACGTTGAGAAAAAAACCAACCCACACGCCATAGGCTGCCAGGCCACACATCTCCTGGCCACCGGTTTCCGGTCCCGTTTGCGAACATTCCCGGGCCGCCTCCATGGAACCGGCTCTGCTCCCCGCCGTCCACCAAACACGTCCGACAATAGCTTCCCCAAAACCTGGTTTCCAGTCTTGGGCATGATCGCTTGGGGGCCGGTGCCTGAAGAGTATTTTGGGTGTCCAACAAGAAAGCATCCGTCTTTTATAGCAAAAACAGATAATATTCCAGTGGGTTCATAAAAAAAATCAAAATATCGGGGTAACCATGCGGCTGCACGGCCCAAGAACCTGGATTGTAACTCCAAAAATTCCGTGACTCTTCGGGCACATTTTCCAGGAATCAGAATTATAAAGCTGCAGGAGTTATGAGATTATAAGGGGTTGGCACGTAGGTCTTTCATTTCTTAATCTTTTGGAATCCTCCAATTTCTCAATTTTTTGGTCAGCACTCAGATTTGGCGGTCAATTTTACCATGCTGTGATAATAAAATTTTGACCTGAATAGATAGATATTCCGGGAGAAAATGGGGGAACAAACCGGATCAGGTCACAACTCGACGGTCTCAAACGATCCCTGGCGCAAATCCACGACGAGCAGTTTTCCAGACAGGCATGGCTGCTCGCCCGTCAGACAGGCTACGGCCTCGGCGCATTGCACGGCCGCAATGGCCGCGGCCATGGGTGCAAGACTGCCCAGAATACCCTCCGCATCCTTGCCGTTATCCGTCTGCCATAAGAAACCGGGATCTGGACCACCGGGCAGGACAGTGGCGGCAAATCCCGTCCAACCGGCAATCGCTCCGGTGACCAGGGGTTTTTGCCGTCCCAAACATGCGGCGCACAATTCCCTGTGGGAAGAGATCCCGCCCAGGGCGTCGACAACCAGGGATACGCCGGCAATATGCTGGCAAAATCCCTTGCGGTCCAAAAATTCGGGCACGGTCCGGCACACAACCCCCGGGTCGATCCGGGCGACCCTTTCCCGAGCGGCCTCGGCCTTGGGGGACCCGAGATTGTCCTCCAGACACAAAAGCTGCCTGTTGAGATTGGAGGGTTCGAATCTGTCACCGTCAACCACGGTCAGCTGACCGACCCCGATGCGGGCCAGCAATTCGATGACATATCCGCCCAATCCCCCCGCTCCGGCGACCAAAACATGGGCCCGGGCCAATCGCTCTTGGTCGCCGGGCCCCAATGAATCCCGGTTCTTGATATGGCGATCGATATCTTGTGGCCACCCCCTGTGCATCATCCTCCTCCCACAGGGGGAAAAATGCCCACCCTGTCAGCCTCTTGTATCCTGCAGGACCAATCCGGCCGGTTCTTCCCATTGATGAATACCAGCCGGACTTCATCAATGGGAATTTCCAGGCTTGCGAGGAGATCATCGATCCTCGTGCCTTCCTCGACGTCCAGGCTCCCATCCTTGGGACTATGGGAAGCCAGGGTAGCGAAACATTGTACATCTATGAGCATGAATCCCTCCTCTACCCAAACCATTTTGTAAATCCAGGTGCATATTCGGGTACATTTTCCAAAACCCAAGATTGTAAATGTACATCATGAATCACCCGTTTTTTGCGCCCCGGGAACCGCAGAAAAACAGAGAGTAGCGCCTATGGAGAGTATCGTCCGCGGTTGCTGTGAACGATGTTTTTCGAACGTGTGCTCGCATAAAAAAGATTTGCCCCGTAAACGACGTCATCTTGCGCTTGCCCCGGGCTTTCCCAGGTCCGTGCACCTCTCCGGAATCTTGGAACAGTTTCCAGCAATCCCGAAAGATCCCGGACCACGTCCTAGACGACGTACCAACGCAGCAAAGCTACGGCACCATCCTACCCAATATATTCAGGCAAAAAAAAGGCGGCCGTTGCGGCCGCCTTTTCTCGTTTTCAGATCACGTTTTTCAGTAAAAGATTACACCTTGGCCTTCTGCAGGTCCTCGATGGAGTATTCCCACCGGGTGTTGTGCGGGGGCAGTGTTTCCTTGCTGAAAAATTCGGGCAGCTGGTCGTGGACCTTGGTAAAACCGGCGGCCTCGTTGAAGGCATATTCGTCCTTGAGGACACCGATACCCACGGGTGCCACATCCGAGGCCTTGAAATCAATCCCATACTTGGCGCTGATCATCTTGGCAATCACATCCAGGGAGTCCTCGGTATCCAGAACGGCAAAGGCCACAAACAGGCACAAACCGGTGGCGTCCACTGCGGCCGTGGCGATCTGCAGGTTCTTTGAGGTCTCGATGTTATCGTCCGTGCTCTTCAAGGGATCGACATCACCACCAACCTTGAGAATATTCTGGCACACGGCGTACCCGGCAGTGTGGTCGGCACCCATGGGAGTCGTAGCATAGGTCACGCCGACGCCCTTGACCGAACGGGGATCATACGCTGGGAGGGCCTGGCGTTTGACCACGGGGATGCGTTCCACACCAAAGGCCTCACCGGCAAAGGCGGTCCCGTTGCCCATGATCCGGCCCAAGGGATCCTTCTTGTCATAGATCCGTCCCATGAGGTCGATAGCGGCCTGTGCGTCGCCCCAGGGGATGACCCCACCGTCCATGGCCATGGCGATGGCGTTACCCATGTCGATGGTGTCCAGCCCGAGATCGTCGCACATACGGTCCATCTGGGCGATGGCGTCGATATCGTCGATCATGCTGTTGGCACCGAAGGCCCACACGGTCTCATATTCGAAACCGGAAGTGAGATATTTGCCGGCCTTGTCATTGTATGCTTGGGAACACTGGATCATGCAGCCGGGATGACACCCTTCCTTGGCCCTGCCCCCACGTTCTTCCATGAACTCGACCATCTTTTCACCGGTGATCCCGGCAACCCCCTCGAACCGTCCTTCGCGGAAGTTCTTTGTGGGCAGGGCTCCGGCCTCATTGATGATGTTGACCAGGATAGCGGTACCAAAGGTGGGAAGTCCCTGACCGGTGACGGGATGGTCACGCAGTATCTGGGCCCACCGCTTGGAGGCCTCCTTAAAAGCTTCCTTGTCCGCATAGTCGGAACCGATGCCTCCGGCGTCGTCAACGACAAGCGCCTTGACCCGCTTGGAGCCCATGACCGCACCAAGACCACCGCGACCGGCGGCGCGGGCGGGACGGCCCTTGGGATCGGTGAACTGGATGGAAGAAGCCAAACGTGAGGTCTCTCCGGCCGGACCGATGAGCATGACACCGGTCTTGTTGCCGTGGGTTGCCAGCAGATTCTCAGCGGCCGCATAGGTTCCGGTCCCTTCCAGATCTGCAGCGTCCTCGAAACTGACCCCGTCCTTGGTGATCTTGATAGTGCACAGGGGAGCGTCCTTGGCGGGCTTGTCCTCCAGGACAACGGCGAGCAGATCGAGCTTGGCCATCTTCAGGGCGAGCATCCCCCCGGAATTGGATTCCTTGATCCCCCCGGTCAGAGGAGATTTCGCGCCCACAGAAATCCGTCCGGAATTTGCCGCAATGGTTCCGGCAAGCAGCCCGGTGGCCACGACAAGTTTGTTATCCGGGCCGATGGGGTTGCAGGTCGGGGGGACCTCGTTGAGGAGCATCTTGGACGTCAGGGCCCGGCCACCAAGTCCGGCATACGCTCCGAGTTCCTGATACTCGTAAGTCCTTTCCCGTGTATTGATCCGTAATAGTTGTGCCATACCCAACTCCTTTGTCCTCATCCCATATTCGGCATGGGGCTTGCTTGTTTCGACGATCGGTCCGCTATGCCTCATCAGACATCATCGATTTTGATGTATTAATACGTTATATGTTATCCCCCTTTACCGCCTTGTAAAGAATTTTCCAGCGGTTCTTACGGGGTTTATTGACATATGTCTCAATGGACATCGTAATATATCTTTCTGAAATCTTCCCCGGCCCGGAAGATGTCGATTCCTTTGCCAAAAGATAACGAAACGGTCACTTTTCCCGGACATCTCCGGGACATGGTGTCCCCGTATCCCTTTATGCGCCGCATCCCGTTGGACACCCTCGGGGTCGCCCTGCATGGCCAGTCCAGACGCGTATTGATCAAATCCCGGTTTTCAGGCAGGTAAGAAAAAATTTTGTACGACAACATATCCTCCCAAATACATCCCGAGCACAGGGCACTCATGAAACGATCGCACATCCTTCTCGAATCTGGCACCAATGAGCTCGAAATCGTGGAATTTTTTCTCGACGAGGCCACCCCGGACGACCCCACTGTCTACCGCGGATACTATGGTGTCAATGTGGCCAAGGTGCTTGAAATCATCAGGGCCCCGGAAAAGGTCATCGAAATCCCCGATGCCGGCCACCCGGCCATCCGGGGAGCATTCAATCTTCGGTCCAAGGTCATCCCCCTCATCGATCTGCACACGTGGTTGCACAAGACCAAACCCGGAGATGAAAATCCAAAGGCCATCGTGACCGAATTCAACGAAGTGGTGAACGCATTCCTCATCTCCGGGGTCAATCGTATCCACCGGATCGGCTGGGACGAAGTCGAACCACCGAGCCAATACCTGGGAGGATTTTCCGACAATACGATCACGGGCGTGGTCCACATCGACAAAAAAATCATCTTTTTGCTCGACCTGGAAAAAATCATCGCCGAACTGAATCCGAGCATGTGTCTCCAGGACAAGCCCCTGCCGACCCTGCACCGCACAAATCGCTACCGGGCCTTGGTTGTCGACGACTCCGCAGTGGTCAGGAACATGCTCAAGGGATATCTCCAGCGGGCCAATTTTGATATTGAAACCGTCAACAACGGCAAGGAGGCCTGGGACCGGCTCGTCCAGATCAAGGAGCAGGCGGTGGCGGAAGATGTTCGGCCCATCGATCTCGTCCAGATCGTGGTCTCGGATATAGAGATGCCCATGATCGACGGACTCAACCTGACCAAACGTATCAAGTCCGATCCCGTGCTCAAGAACCTACCGGTCATCCTGTTTTCCTCTCTGGTCACCGAACGGCTCAAGCATAAGGGCGAGGCAGTGGGGGCCGACGATCAGGTCTCCAAGCCGGAAATACAGCAGCTGGCCACGCGCGCCGAACAGCTCATCGCCGACTATCTGCAACGCGCGTGATCAGCGATCCGTGCCCCCGAACCGCCTCTGCGCGATGCACATCGCCCCGTGCCTTGTGGACCATTGTCCGTACAGGGACGCATTGGTCAACAAGATCAGGGCCAAGACGGGTGTGGAAGTGTTCCTCACCCCATCTTCTCAAGCCCGATGCCATTTTCGCATAATCATCCCTCCGGGGCCGCGCCGACGCCCCTGGCTTGCTTTTACCAATCATCCCGGAATGTTTTGCTGAGCCCCCCACACCCGCCGTCCGTTTGACCGGCCCCTCTCTTTCAGATACACAGATTTATTCTACTGATTAAACGTCCACTCAATACACCGCAGCAAGCACCAAGAAAACCCCTCGGTATACATGCCAAAAATTTGAGTGGACACTCAAAAATGCCGGCATATTGTACCGCCGGCAAAGGAGTCACCACATGTCACTATTTCCAGAACTCAAGATCGGCGACCTGATCGCAAAACTCCCTGTCATCCAGGGGGGTATGGGCGTCGGGGTCTCCCTGTCCGGGCTCTCCTCGGCCGTTGCCAAGGAAGGGGGCATCGGCGTCATTGCCGCAGCAATGATCGGTATGTGCGAGAAGGATATCGGGTCCAATTACCGCCAGGCCAACATACGGGCCCTTTCCAGAGAAATCCGCAAGGCCCGTGAAAAGACATCCGGGATCATCGGGGTGAATATCATGGTCGCGTTGAACAATTTCAACGACATGGTCACCACTGCGGTCAAGGAAAAGGCGGATATCATCTTTTCCGGGGCCGGGCTTCCCCTGGATCTGCCCAAATATATCCCCGAAGGTGCCCGGACCAAGCTGGTCCCCATTGTTTCTTCAGGCCGTGCGGCCAAGATCATCTGCAAAAAATGGCTTTCCAGGTTCAAATACCTGCCCGACGGTTTCGTTGTCGAGGGCCCCAAGGCGGGTGGACACCTGGGATACAAACCCGAAGAAATCGACGACCCGGCCTACAGCCTGGAGAGGTCGGTCCCGGATGTCGTCAGGGCCGTGGCCCCCTTCAATACTCCGGAAAAACAGATCCCGGTCATTGCGGCCGGTGGCGTGTACGATGGCGGGGACATCCTCAAATTCCTCAACCTGGGAGCCTCGGGCGTGCAGATGGGAACGAGATTCGTGGCCACGGACGAGTGCGATGCCGACCATGCCTTCAAGCAGGCCATGGTCGATGCGGGTGAAGATGATCTCGAGATCATCAAGAGCCCGGTGGGTATGCCCGGGCGTGCCATTAGAAACGCCTTCCTGGAAGACGTGAAAAACGGCATGCGCAAGCCCTTCAAATGTCCCTTCCACTGCATCAAAACCTGCGATCACACCAAGAGCCCCTACTGCATCGCCATGGCCCTGGTGAATGCCAAAAAGGGTCTGCTCAAACACGGATTCGCCTTCGCCGGATCCAATGCCCCCCGGGTCAAGGGGATCATATCCGTGCATGAACTGTTCGAGAATCTGAAGCGTGAATTCCAGGAAGCCGTTGCGCGCGCCCCAGAACTGGTGGCCACGGCATCCTGACCGAGCCCCCCGCGCCTCTCCAGGTCATTCCGACGCAACCGCCGGGATCTCCAGGATCCATCAGAAATCTCGCAATATCCCGGATCACACCGGGGATGGCCTCCAACCACCAAGAACACCCCCTGTCCCAATGACCGGCTGCATCCTTCTACGCGGTCCACGGGGGTTTCAAGGAACAGCACAACGAAAAAGGCCGGCCCCTTTGAGGGACCGGCCTTTTTCGTAACAGCTGTAAACGGAGGGGCGGACCTACATCATGCCGCCCATGCCGCCCATACCGCCCATGCCGCCTGCAGGCATCGGAGGCATGTCGCTCTTCTCTTCGGGTTTCTCGGCAATGGCGGCCTCTGTGGTCAGGAGCAAGGAGGCCACGGAAGCGGCGTTCTGCAGAGCCGTTCTGGTAACCTTCTTGGGATCGATAACACCGACCTTGACCAGATCTTCGAATTCGCCATTGGCAGCGTTGAAGCCGAAGTCATCCTTGCCACGGCGGACACTCTCGACGATGACTGCGCCTTCATAACCGGCGTTGGTGCAGATCTGACGGATAGGGGCTTCCAGGGCGCGGCCGACAACTTCGACACCGGCGGTTTCATCATCGTCAGCTGCCTTGACGCTGTCGAGCACGGCCTGGCTACGGACCAGGGCCACACCACCACCGGGGACAATGCCCTCTTCAACGGCGGCGCGGGTTGCGTTCAGGGCGTCTTCCACACGGGCCTTCTTTTCC
Organism: Desulfoplanes sp.; assembly: GCF_054921335.1. Lineage (NCBI taxonomy): Bacteria > Pseudomonadati > Thermodesulfobacteriota > Desulfovibrionia > Desulfovibrionales > Desulfoplanaceae > Desulfoplanes > Desulfoplanes sp. Next base: position 26,580 of record NZ_JBUDSQ010000013.1, read on the forward strand.
TTCATCTCGGTCTCCGTGGCTGCGCCGACATTGATCACGGCAACACCGCCGACGATCTTGGCCAGGCGTTCCTGGAGCTTTTCACGGTCGTAGTCCGAGGTGGTCTCTTCGATCTCGTTGCGGATCTGCTTGACGCGGGCCTTGATGTCTTCGGCCTGACCGGCACCGTCGACGACGGTGGAGGTCTCCTTGTCGATGACCACGCGCTTGGCGCTGCCGAGATCGTTGGGGGTGATATTTTCGAGCTTCAGGCCCAGGTCTTCGGAGACGACCTGACCGCCGGTAAGAATGGCGATATCCTGGAGCATAGCCTTTCTTCTTTCACCGAAGCCGGGGGCCTTGATGGCCACGACATTCAGGGTACCGCGCAGCTTGTTCACGACCAGGGTGGCCAGGGCCTCGCCCTCGATGTCTTCACCGATGATCACCAGGGGCTTGCTCATCTTGGCGACCTGTTCCAGAACGGGCAGGAGTTCCTTCATGCTGGAGATCTTCTTCTCGTTGATCAGGATCAGGGGCTCTTCCATTTCGCAAACCATCTTGTCCGGATTGGTCACGAAGTAGGGAGAGAGGTAGCCACGGTCAAACTGCATCCCCTCGACAACGTCCAGGGTGGTGTCGAAGCCCTTGGCCTCTTCCACGGTGATGACCCCTTCCTTGCCGACCTTGTCCATGGCCTCGGCAATGATGTTACCGATGGTCGCGTCGTTGTTCGCGGAAATGGTACCGACCTGGGCAATTTCCTTGGGGTCACGGGTGGGCTTGGCTACCTTGTCCAGTTCGGCCACGACATTTTCAACGGCCTTGTCGATACCGCGTTTGATGGACATGGGATTACGGCCGGCGGCAACCAGCTTGACCCCTTCCTTGAAGATGGACTGGGCGAGGATGGTGGCGGTAGTGGTACCATCACCAGCGACGTCGGAGGTCTTGGAAGCGACTTCCTTGACCAGCTGTGCGCCCATGTTCTCGAACTTGTCTTCCAGCTCGATTTCCTTGGCCACGGTCACGCCATCCTTGGTGATGATCGGTGCGCCAAAGGATTTCTCGATGACCACGTTGCGGCCCTTGGGTCCGAGGGTAACTTTTACGGCATCGGCCAGCTGATCCAGACCGTTTTTCAAAGCCTCTCTGGCTTTTTCGTCAAATTTGATAATCTTGGAAGCCATTGTATCTGTCTCCTTTGTTGAGATCGTAGTGATAAAACATGAAACATTCGCGATCAGCCCCTGATGTACCAGGGCATGGCGCCGACCTTTTTTCGAACTAGGCCTCGATGACCGCCAGGATATCGTCTTCACGCATGATCAAGAGCTCTTCGCTTTCGATCTTGACCTCGGTTCCGGCGTACTTGTTGAAGATGACCTGGTCACCTTCCTTGACACCCATGGGTACGGTATCGCCGGTGTCGGCGGTCTTGCCGGGACCTGCGGCCACGACCTCACCCTTGATGGGTTTTTCCTTGGCACTGTCAGGGATGATGATGCCACCCTTGGTTACTTCTTCTTCCTCTACCCGTTTTACCAGGATACGGTCATGAAGCGGTCTGAGTTTCATCTGTTCTACCTCCAAATAAGTTGATTGATAACTGGATGGATTAGCACTCGACTGAAAGAAGTGCTAACAGGACGGGATTCTAAGCATCGCAAAAGAAATTACAAGGGCGGAATATGATTTTTTTATACCCTTCAAAGCCTACTATAAATCATTTTTGGAAAATATACATTTTTTTCTAAATTTATCTAATTTTTTCTCTAAAAAGCTTCGATTTACTCTTTTTCTTATTTAGAAAATCCAGCGGATAAAATTTAATTTTTTTTGACAAAACCAATATATTTGGGCACGGAGAAACGTTTTCAGAAAAGGAACCATGGGAATACGAGACCCATGCCCCGTCATTGTCAGACAAAAAACACGATCCGGCACACCAAGGGAACACCGATCCCTGCGAAATCCTTCAGGAGTGACCCCATGCTCGATATAAAATTCATGCGGACCCATTTTGACCAGGTCAGCGAAGCCCTTGAAAAAAGACATTCGAGTCTCGACCTTGCCGAGTTTCTCAAAACCGATGCCAAGCGGCGCGGGATCCTCCAGGAAGTCGAGGAACTCAAAAGCCGCAGGAACAAGGCTTCGGCAGAGGTGGCCCAGAAAAAACGGAACAAGGAAGATGCCTCCCCCCTTCTGGAAGAACTTTCCGGTCTTTCGGGAAAAATCAAGAGACTGGACGGAGCACTCAAGGAGGTGGATAGCGCCACAAAAGATTTTCTGCTGACCATTCCAAATGTCCCCCACCAGGACGTTCCCGTGGGCAGGGACGAGGAAGAAAACCGTGAGGAAAAAATCTGGGGGGAAAAACCCGGATTTTTATTTATCCCCAAAGAACACTGGGAGATCGGCACCTCCCTGGGAGGACTCGATTTCCCCCGGGCGGCCAAATTGACCGGCAGCCGATTCGTCGTGCTCAAGGACTGGGCCGCACGCATGGAGCGGGCTCTGACCAGCTTCATGATCGACGTGCATACCGGTGAACACGGGTATACCGAGGTCATGCCCCCGGCGATCATCAACAAGGATTCCCTACTGGGGACCGGACAGCTTCCCAAATTTGCCGAAGACCTTTTCAAACTCGAAAATAGCGATTACTATCTCATTCCCACTGCAGAGGTGCCCCTGACCAATCTGTTCCGGGACGAAGTCCTCACAGAAGAGGAGCTCCCAACGGCCCTGACCGCCTTCACGCCGTGCTTCAGATCTGAAGCCGGGTCCTATGGCAAGGACACCAAGGGGATCATCCGGCAGCACCAATTCGACAAGGTCGAGATGGTCAGGATCGCCCATCCCGAACACTCCTACGGGGATCTCGAACTTTTGCTCGGCCATGCCGAAGCCATCCTGCAAAAACTCGGACTCCACTACCGGGTGGTCACCCTGTGCACCGGGGATCTCGGATTTTCCGCCGCCAAGACCTATGATATAGAGGTATGGCTCCCCGGCCAGAACAGGTACCGGGAGATCTCATCCTGTTCCAATTGCGAGGATTTCCAGGCCCGCAGGGCAAATATCCGTTACAAGGCCAAGGGGAACAAGAAGAACCGACTGGTCCATACATTGAACGGGTCGGGTCTGGCCGTCGGCCGGACCATGGTGGCCATACTCGAAAACTACCAACAGGAAGACGGCTCGGTCGTCGTCCCGAACATTCTGCGCCCCTACATGGGCGGGCTGGATGTCATCTACCCAGGATAATCCATTGGCAGACAACGGAACACCCCATACCCCCCCTCCGACAAAAAACGACGGAACCAAGCAAAACACGATGGAAGCAGCTCTCGGAAAAATCAAATACGTGAACGGGATCAGGCTCCAACGGGCCATCGTGGCCGGAGCCGACTGGGTCGTGGCCATGCAGAAACACCTCGACGCCATCAACGTCTTTCCTGTCCCCGACGGGGACACGGGGAGCAATATGGCCGCGACCATGAAACGGATCGCCGAACAGGCGAAAGAGAATATCGACAAATCCCTGCACCGGGTCAGCGACAGCCTCGCCGATTCCGCTCTCATGGGGGCCAAAGGCAACTCCGGAGCCATCCTGGCCCAATTTTTTCAAGGATTGGCCGAAGGACTCAAGGGCCAGCGCAAGGTTACCACCGAACGGTTCGGTCACGCAGTGCACGTTGCCGCCCAAAAGGCCCAGGAGGCCATCTCTTCCCCCAAGGAAGGAACCATCCTGACCGTGATCCGGGAATGGTCGGACAGGGTCCGCGAAAACTGCCAGAAGACCACGGATTTCGACGAACTCCTCCGGGATTCTTTGGACTGGGCCAAACAGGCCCTCGAGCGGACCCCGGACCAGCTCGCCTCGCTGAAAAAAGCCGGGGTGGTCGACGCGGGTGCCCAAGGGTTCGTGTACATGCTCGAAGGGATTGTCACATTCATGGAAAAGGGGGACCTGGTCGCCTCAAGAAAGGACGCCCAGGACCAGGCCGACAGGGATATCGCCCCGTTGATCGGGGAAGATTTTTTTGACGACCATGCCCATTCCGGTTTCAGATACTGCACGGAATGTCTCGTCGTTGGCCAAAATATCGATCTGCCCACGCTCAGGACGGCCCTCCAGGAACACGGCGACTCCCTGATCGTTGCGGGCTCGACCTCAAAGGCCAAGGTGCATATCCATACGAACAATCCGGCCATGGTTTTCAATATCGTCGCCAAGGAAGGGGAATTCAGGGAGCAGAAGATCGACGATATGGAACAGCAAAACCATGACGTCCACCGCTCGGACGGGGCCAAAATCGCCATCGTGGCGGATACCGGATGCGATATTCCTCCAAAGTTACGGGAGAAATACAACATCCATTCCATCCACCACAGCCTCGTCTTCGGGGACAACGAAATATTCCTCGACCAATTGGGCATTGGGCGGGACGAATTCTACACCAGACTGCGCGACTTTGGGACCCCGATCAGGACATCCCAACCCACGCCGATGCAGTTCAAACGGATGTATGCCTTCCTCCTCAAGTACTATGACGCGTGCGTGTCCATACACCTTCCTCCGGCCCACAGCGGGACCATCCACGGGGCGCGCAGGATCGCCGCCGGATTCGAGGACAGGGTTTCCGTCGTGGACAGCACATGTAATTCCATGGCCATGGGTCTTGTCGTACTTGAGGCGGCCAGGGCGGCAGCCCAGGGCAGGGACCAGGCCGAGGTCGTACGCATTGCCGAAGAAGCGGCCGGCAAGGCCAGGGCCTTCTTTTGCTTCGACACGCTCAAATACCATCTCCGGGGCGGCAGACTGAGCGATTCAGCGGGCAAGATCGCCTCCTTCATGCAGCTCCGCCCGATCATCACCTTCAAGGAAGATGGAGTGGTCAAACTTGGAGGGGTTGGATTTTCCCGGCGCGGTGTGCGGAAAAAAACCTGGGAAAAGACCAAAAAAGCGGCCATGGGCAAAAAGAATCTCAGATTCACCGTGGCCCATGCGGACAATCCCGAACTGGCCGACTGGTTTGTTGGACGGATCAAAGAGACCTTTGGGATCGAGGATGTCCCCGTTGTCGAGGCCTCCTACACCCTGACCAGCCACGCCGGTCCGGGCTCCGCAGGAATAGGGTTCATCGGCGACTGAAAATCTGTCCAGGGTTTCCGGGCAAAAATTTCATTTTTCCCCGGTTTTTGCCTTGACAGGTAGTGGACGAAACTATAGAAGCTGTTTCTCGCAACACGGGCCGTTAACTCAGTTGGTAGAGTATCTGCCTTTTAAGCAGAGAGTCGCAAGTTCGAGCCTTGCACGGCCCACCAACTTACTGTCCCCATCGTCTAGTGGTCTAGGACGCCGGCCTCTCACGCCGGTAACGCGGGTTCAAACCCCGCTGGGGACGCCAACAAAATCAAGGACGTACAGAATTTATTCTGTACGTCCTTTTTTGTTTCCAACCGTATATCCAACCTCCGGCCACCGTTTTCATCCCATTGGCCGGGTGGGGTCGGGGCTGATGTATCCATGGCCGCGCCGGTCGCCATCGGGTCGGTATTCCACCAACTGGCCACGCGCCTCGAAGGTTGTGGTACGCGTCCATGGATACCCCGTGGCAATGGCCTGCCCATCAACCAACATCATCGTCTGATCCACCGTCATGGGGGACACCACCTTCAAACACCGCCTCTCCATACGACTCATTGCGTCCTACGAGCCAGTAGCAAACTCCAAGTGCGACAATGATCACTCCCAATGAAAACACGATCTGATAATCGTGGACCTTGAAATCAAGGACGATTATTTTTCGAGCTGCAGCCATGAGTGCTGTAGAAATCACGAGTTTTAAATGAATCATCCGATATTCCAGGTAGATGACGACATTGGCAAATATCTCGATGGCAATAAGCACAGCCATGAACGCGCCAAACGTTGCCAGTATGTCATTGATGTTGAGCAAAAAAACAGGGGGGGTCATCATTCGCTGGTAAAGAACCCACATCACATCCAGGATCCCCCAGACAATGACCAGAGTCATGAGTATCGCCAGCAATTTTACCGAGAGACGGATAAGGGACCAGAGCCGTCGAACGAGTGGATCCTCAAGAGGTTCCTTACAGACCTTTTGATCAAAGAAGAACATTGTGGCTACCTATCGAAAAAAAGTTAGGCAAACGAACAAATCAACACCCTAACTGTCCATGAGGACAGATCTTTTTCCTGGAGGGGCGACCGGCTGGTCAACCACTATTCCCGGGAGTGGATCGCCTCCTTGAATTTTTGCAACTGGCTTTCAAGGCCGAGGACCGCGTCAATGGGAAGGACGAAGGCGATTCCGGTGCCGGGTTTTTTGAATTCACCCGCATTCTCGATGGCAGCGAGGACCGGTTTGACCAAATGCTCTTCCAGCAAAAACATGACCACGTCGGTCTGGTCCTCGAGTGTCAGGCCGAAAAAGGTCTTTGCCTCGCGCACACCGGTTCCCCTGGCCCTGATAATGGTTGCACCCGTAGCCCCGGCAGCCTTGGCCGCGTCAACAACAGGGTCGGTTTTATGGGATTTGAGCAGGGCGAGAACGAGCTTGAATTTCATGTTTTGTCTCCTTAAGGGCCGGCATGGCGTTTCTTGTATCTTGTAGCGGCCCAGTGCGTGTACTGGGCATACCCCATAACCGTAATGATGGGGAACAGACTTGCAAAGGCGATGAGTCCGAAACCATCCAGGGCGGGATTGCGTCCCGGAACGGCTTCGGACAATCCCAAACCAAGTGACGCGACAAGGGGCACGGTCACGGTGGACGTGGTCACACCGCCGGAATCATACGCCAGGGCAATGATATTTTTCGGGGTGAAGAACGTCTGGCATACCACGATCAGATAACCGACCATGATATACATATAGAGGGGCGTACCGGTAACTATACGATAGGCGCCCAGTGATATACCGAAGGCAACTCCAATCGCCACGACAATGCGCAGCCCCCACTGACTGATGACACCCCCCGAAACCTCATTCGCCTTGAGCGCCACGGCAAGCAGGGACGGTTCCGCGATGGTCGTGGAAAAACCGATCATGGCGGCGAACACGTAGATCCAACCATACGCCCTCCAATCCGTTGGAGCAACGTCCCCACCACTTGAAAGAAACAGGGGATCAGACAACTGGGCGGCCATGATCTTGCCCACAGGGAACAGGGCCTTTTCCAATCCTACCAAAAAAAGAGCGAGTCCGAGAACCACATAGATTCCTCCGATGATCTGACGCCGCAGTTGTGGAATGGGCTGACGGAGGACAAAAAGCTGGAACCCGACGATCAAAGCAAGAATCGGAAGGATGTCCCGGACCGTTGCAAGCAGAACCAGGCCGAAGTCTGTAAAAAAATGGAACATGTTCTGTCCAATAGTCTTTTTTATTCAAATACGAGCAAACCATATCCCATGACAAAAATCATGGGCAACAGAGAGGCAAACGCGATGAGCCCAAAGCCGTCAACCAGGGGACTCCGCCCCTTGATAATAGAAGCCAGGCCAACGCCGAGAGCCGCCACCAGGGGAACGGTGACCGTCGAGGTGGTCACGCCGCCCGCATCATAGGCAATGCCCACGATCTCTTCCGGGGCGATCAGAGTCATCAACATGACCAAAACATATCCGCCGATAATCAAAAAGTGGACGGGCCAGCCCTTGAGAATACGCAGGACGCCGATGAAGATGGCCGCCCCGACGGAAAATGCCACGGACAGCCTCAGCCCCAGCGCGTAGCTCGTAAGGGATTCCTCGCCCGGCGCGATCAGATTGCCCTGGGCCGCTATGTTCGCGGCCTCGGCAGACACGGCGATCAATGCGGGCTCCGCAACGGTCGTGGAAAAGCCAAGAGCAAAGGCAAAGGCAAGCAGCCAGAACAAGCTGCCCTTTCTCGCCAGGGCATGGGCCATGTTTTCGCCAATGGGGAACAAGCCCATGTCCAGCCCCTCGATGAAAAGGGTCAACCCCAAGACAACCAACAGGCCGCCGAACACGACCTCCCCGAGGTTGGGCAGGGGTTGTCGCAGGACCACTATCTGGAAGAACCCAATGACCAAAATGATAGGCAGCAGGTCCTTGAATGAGGCGTACAATTTATGGTTGATCGCCCTGAATGTGGCTTTCAGCCGGGAAAACTGCTCGTTATTATCCATAGTGTAATGATCTGTGGGCAAAGAGTCCTCGTACCAGGCCATCCCCAAACACATGTTCTCAAGCCGGTCCAAACCAATGGCTATGCCAAACAAAGAACCCTGCCCTCGGGGGACCCATTGACGGCGATTATTTCCGACAAACAACAGGGGCCGCTGCGGGTTCTTCAAAAAACATGAATGTCTCGCTTACAACCAAAACGCCATATTGCGCAAGGTTTTGCTCATATCCGTTTTTCTCGATCCATGCCCCCCCACTCTTTTTGTCATACAAAAATCTTTCCCCCGCACATACTTGACTGCCATCTTTTTGCCGTGCAATATATTTACATAGAAAAACAAAAAACTATTCCATATGCAGTATTGATTACAACATAAATGAAAATCTATGTACTACAATAAATAAAATTGATAAAAAAATTATATATATATATATATCGATAAATATTTACTTTTTTTATACATCCTACAACAAAACTTCAATACCAACCTTATCGGAACATAGGACAAAAAAATTGTGCGAAAAAAAAGTATCGACAAGTACAATGGATATGGATGGATATTTGACGAAAAAGGTCCGGATTATGAAAAGGTACAAGCAGAGTATGTGCCCCCATATGGAAATGTAACAGAATTAAACACCTGTCGTTTAATACTGGATTCAGTAGGCATTGAAACGCTCAAGGATATTGGAACGCATGCTGTCCAATCCCTGGAAACTTCTGTTGCCATATATGAAGCCAATGGGGATTATGCATTTGGGCTTTTCTCATCCGGCTGGTGCCAGGCAATGGACCTTGCGTCCCGTAAGCTGTGCGGGACGGATGATAACCGGGAGGCGTTGTCATGCGGCAAATGGCTCTGCCATGAAAACTGCTGGAACGACTCTGCGAAAAAGGCCATCGAGTCGGGAAAAAGCACGGACATCGAATGTGTTGGAGGGATACGGCTATACGCGGAGCCGATTTACGCCGGCCAAAATGTCATTGGGGCTATCAACATTGGATACGGAGAACCCCCCAGAGACCCGGACAAGCTAGAGGCCCTGGCCCGGTCATTCCGGATTGATCCGGAACAACTCAACGCCTTTGCGCGGAGCTACAGGCCACGCCCCAGATTCATTGTCGATACCGCCAAAAATCTTTTGAGCGTCTTTGCCAGACTGATTGGCGAGATCGTTGAAAAAAAAGAAGCCCACACATCGTTGCAGCGTGTTTCCCAACAGACCCAGGCATTGTTGGATCACTCGCCTGCATGCCATAAAATTGTCGGTCTCGATTCCAATCTGCGGTATATGTCTGCCAGTGGATTCAAAATGCTGCAAATAGACGATGCGGCCCAGGTTTATGGAAAACCCTATCCGTTTGCGTTCTTTCCCTTGGCGTTCCGCAACGAGATGAGCGACAAGCTCAAAGAGGTCAAACATACCGGCACCCCTCTGACGATGGAAGCGTTGGCCACCGATACGCGTGGCAATGGTGTCTGGCTCTACTCCCATCTCCTCCCTGTTTTTGATACCAATGGCCGTATGGAGTATATAACGGTCGTAACCTCCGATACGACCCGGCGTAAAGAGGATGAACAGGCCAAAAGAAAACTCTCGGATCGGCTCCAACACGCTCAAAAACTGGAGGCTGTCGGCACCCTTGCCGGCGGGGTGGCCCACGATTTCAACAATATGCTTGCGGTGATCATGGGGAATACCGAACTCGCAATGCAGAAGACGGCATCGACCGATCCGGCGCATACCAACCTCAATGAAATCCTCACCGCCACTCGTCGATCCACCGATATTGTCCGGCAGTTGCTTGCCTTTGCCCGCAAACAAACCATTGCTCCTGAAGTCTTGACGATCAACGGAACCATAGAACAGATGCTCAAGATGCTGCGCCGACTTATCGGCGAGAACATCAATCTGGCTTGGCGCCCGGGATCAGGTCTCTGGCCGATCAAGATCGACCCGACCCAGCTTGATCAGGTATTGGCCAATTTAACGATCAATGCACGTGACTCCATCGAGGATGTGGGCAACCTGACCATCGAGACATGCAATGTTACATTTGATGGATCCGCTTGTGCGGACAATCCGGACATACGGCCCGGGGATTTTGTAATGCTGGCGGTGAGCGATAACGGATGCGGTATAGATACGGAAACGCGGAAAAAAATATTCGAACCGTTCTTCACCACCAAGGAGGTCGATCAAGGAACGGGACTCGGGCTGGCCACAGTCTACGGCATCGTCAAACAGAATGACGGATTCATCAACGTCTACTCGGAGCCCGACCAGGGTACGACCTTTCGGATATATTGGCCCCGTCATGGAACATGCGCGGAGCCGTCCCGGACCGGATCTGTCGATAGTCTTGGAACCAGGGGCGACGAAACCATTCTGGTCGTAGAGGACGAGGTCGGGATCTTGCGCATGGTCCGAACGGTACTGGAAAATTTCGGCTATACGGTCTTGACGGCGTCAACCCCGAACGAGGCCATCAACATAGCCCAAAATTTCCGAAAAAAAATCAGCCTGCTGTTGACCGATGTGGTCATGCCCGGGATGAATGGCCGGGATCTAGCAGATGAGCTGTTATCCTCGGACCCTGGTCTTAGATGCCTGTTCATGTCCGGATACACGAAAGATATCACTGGAGACAATGGCATCTTGGCCAAAGGAACGGATTTCATCCAGAAACCCTGCTCGGCGTCTGAGCTTCTGACACGGGTCCGGAAGGTCCTGGACGGGTAGGCCGTAAAAAATATCCGGGGGGAGTTTTTTGCAACCACAACCCCGAAAACAGCAACATAGCAGATGGTTACAGCATACACGTTGTAACCATCTTTTTTTTACCCCTCTCTCCCCGCAGGGGCCATTTCTGTCCCTCCCCATTTTCCGAAAAAAATGTCATACATTTTTGGCCTACCCACTGGTAGGTCCTAAAAAAAACATGACAAAACACGATAGCGTATGTAGTGGTCATCGCAGTAACATATACATTCAATTTCCGGAGCGCACGATGTCCCCCCTGCCCGCCCCACAGACTCCCCCCCGCACGGTACTTTTCCGTATATCCATTGCTATTGCCTTCGGAATCACCGGTTTTCTATCCAACTTTCTCGACATCCAGCTCCTGGATACGGCCGGGTTGAAGATAAATATTCTCATCGGTCTTTTTTTCCCCCTGACCATTGCACTGGCCTGGGGCTGGCGGTACGGGCTGCTCAGCGCACTGGCCGGAGGGTGCCAGTCCATGTGGTGGCTGTGGCATGGGGATGGGTGGGGATTTATCTATGCGGTTCCCGTCTTTACCCTATGGATCGTCTGGCATGGCTGGTGGGCCGGGGTCAGGGAGAAGAGCGGAGGCAGGTACCCCTGGTACCAATCCGTCTTCGTCGTAGAGATCCCCTTCCGCGTGGTCAGCGAATTGGGTTTTCTGACCATTTTCACCTGGCTGGTCTCCCTCAATCCCCCCCCATGGGCACCGGATATCACCTGGAACGGGGTCTCCCTTGCCTGGGTCCGGACCGTGGCCATCAAACACACGGTCACCGGGTACATCCTTCTCCTGGCCTCCTATGTCGTGCTCAACATCGCCCCGGTACGCAACATGCTGGGCCTGCGAAAAAAATCCGCGCAGAACGAGGTATCCATCCTGTACGCCGGTTCCATCCTCGTCGGTCTGACGCTATGGATGGCGGACGCCGTTCTCCACTTCTGGCTCGACAATGGAGAACTTGCGGCATTCTGGGACATTGCCCTGTTCAATCCCGGCCCCCATCTATTCATGCGCATCGCGTTCATGTTTCTGGCCCTCTGCGGTGCGGCGGCATTGAGCCCCATGCTCCGGAGCAGAGGACGACTCAGGGACAGGGCCATGCATCTCAACGATGTGCTCGAAGGGTTGCACGGGGTGAACAAGGTCATCGACCGGGTCAAGGACCCCCACGAGCTGATCGGCTCCGCCTGCGACCAGCTCCTCCGGTCCAAGGGATACCTTTCGGCGTGCATCCTCCAGCTCGACGCCAAGGGCGAGTATGTGGACCATGGGGCGGCAAACATCCATGCAAGTGACGCCCAGGTACGCGAGCACTTTCAGAACAATCCCCTGTGCCCCAGCATGGTCCAGGCACTGGAGCGTCAGGACCTGGTCGTCACCCGGAAACATATGGACAATTGCGACGACTGCCCCTGCCACGGGGACCAGGGGGCCATGGACCCCTCGCCGGGCTGCTTCACCTGTCCGATAACATACAGGGACCGCGTCTATGGGGTGCTCACGGCCACTCTCTTACCGGACCGGATGGATGACACCCAGGAGCAATACCTGTTCAAGGAGATCGGGGCGGACATCGCGTTCGCGTTGCACGGGCTGGAAGAGGAAGCCAAACGACGTCGGGCCGAAACGGCCCTGCGGGAGAGTGAACAGCGGTTCAGTCAGCTGCTTGAAAGCGTCCCGGAGGTCGCGGTCCAGGGGTACGGCCCCGACGGAACGGTCCACTACTGGAACCAGGCCAGCGAAACGATCTATGGGTACACGCAGGAAGAGGCCCTCGGCAGCAATCTGGTCGATCTGATCATTCCCGAGTACATGCAGGAAAAAGCACGGGAAGTCATTGCCAGGGGGGCCCGGGACGCTCAAATGCCCCCTCCGCAGGAACTGACCCTCAAGAACAAACACGGGGAACCGATTACCGTACTTTCGAGCCACGCAGTGGTCTTCCGCGCAGGACGCGACCCCGAACTCTACTGCATCGACATCGACCTCCGGCAGCGAAAGCTGGCAGAGTCCGAGCTCATGGCCAGCCGGGCCGAGATCCAGAGCATCTTCCGGTCGGCTCCCGTCGGGATCGGATTGACAAAAAACCGGACCATCGTCCGGGCCAACAAGCGGCTCTACGGGATGCTCGGGTACACGGAAGAAGAGCTCGTGGGGCGAAGTACCAGAATGCTCTATCCCAGCCAGGAAGATTTCGACCGGTTTGGACCAGAAGTATATGCCCTGATCAAGGACTCGGGCATGGGAACAGTCGAGACCCGGCTCATACATAAAAACGGCTCGGTCCTGCACGTCATCCTGAGTTTCACCCCATTGGACCTGGATGATTATTCCAAAGGGATCACATTCAGCGCACTGGACATCAGTGCCAGAAAAAGGGCCGAGGACGCCCTGCGCCAGAGCCAGGAATACCTGCGGACGATCCTGCATTCCATCGGCGATGCGGTCATCGCCACAGACGACCAGGCACGGGTAACGACCATGAACCCGGCGGCCGAGTCCCTGACGGGGTGGGACCGACAGGAGGCCAATGGTTTACCCCTGCGGACCGTGTTCTCCATTGTCGGCGCCACCGACCGCGAGGAATGCGAGAATCCGGCCGCAAAGGCCATGGATCAGGGAAAAATCGTCGGATTGGCCAACAATACTGTACTCATAGCCAAGGACGGCAGCGAATACCAGGTCGCCGATTCCGCCGCCCCCATCCGGGACATTTCGGGCCAAATAACCGGTGCGGTACTGGTCTTTCGGGACGTCACCCAAGAATACCGCATGCGCAAAGAACTGCAAAAAATGGACAAGCTCGAAAGCCTGGGCAATCTGGCCGGGGGGCTGGCCCATGACTTCAATAACATTCTCATGGGCATCTACGGAAATATCGAACTGGCCTCGACCCACCTGGACCAAGAACACCCCGCCAGGGAATTCCTGGGCAATGCCGAGCAATCAATGGACCGGGCCACCCGGATCACCAACAAGTTGCTCACCTTCTCCAAGGGGGGCAACCCGGTCAAACAGCGACTATCCGTGGCCGGCCTGATCCGGGACACCGTTACTTTCGATCTTTCCGGGAGCGGAGTGGAATCCTCCTTTGAAACCGAAGAGGGACTCTGGATCGTGGAGGCGGACAAGATCCAGCTCGAACAGGTCTTTTCCAACCTGACCATCAACGCCAAACAGGCCATGGATGGCCAGGGCTCCCTGTATGTAACCATGGGCAACGAAGGGGTGGGTGAGGACGACGTGGCCGGCATACCCGCTGGGACCTATGTCAAGATCGTGTTCCAGGACACCGGTCCGGGCATCGCGCCCGGACATATCGACAGCGTGTTCGATCCCTATTTCACCACCCACCAGACCGGATCGGGATTGGGTTTGGCCACGGTCTACTCCATTGTCTCCAAGCATGGGGGGGGGATCGTTGTCCAATCCGAACCAGGACATGGGGCCAAATTTTCCATCTACCTCCCGGCCGTGGAAGAACCAGACCGACACGCAACACCTCCGGGCCCTGCCAAAAATATCCAAGTCCGGGAGCAGTCAGACAAACGGACCCAACATATTCTCATCATGGACGACGAAACCATGATCCAGGAAGTCCTGACCGCATTGCTCAAGAGCATGGGGTACAGGGTCACCGTGACCTCGGACGGCCGCCAGGCCTTAGAGGTCTACCACAAGGCCATGGATGCGGGAGCCCCGTTCGACGCGGTCATCCTCGACCTGACCATCCCCGGCGGCATGGGCGGAGCAAAGACCATGCAGGAACTTCTGAAGATCGATCCAAATGCCAGGGGTATCGTTTCCAGCGGATACGCGGACGACCCGATCATCGCCAGGTTCCAGGACTACGGCTTCAGGGGAGTGGCCATCAAGCCGTATACCCTGCAGGAACTCCGCAACACCCTGGAGACGGTTTTGGGGTGAGAGGGCAGGGACAGGTTTTACGTTTTACGTTTTAGGTTTTAGGTGGTAGTTTGTTGGGGGCAAAAGGCAGAGTGGATATTTTTTTCCGTCTCCCGCCCCCTAAAACGTAAATCTCCAATCCTACCCCCCTCCATGCTCCCCATATCCAACACCGTCACCATCCCCGACAACGAGATAGAGATCATTCCCATCCGCGCCCAAGGGGCCGGGGGACAGAACGTGAACAAGGTCTCATCGGCCGTGCATCTGCGTTTCGACATCCAGGCCTCGTCCCTGCCCGATGTGTACAAGGAACGCCTCATAGCCCTCCGTGACAGCCGCATCACCCGGGAAGGGGTCATCGTCATCAAGGCACAACAGTACAGAACCCTGGAAAAAAACCGGGAAGACGGTCTGGGCCGATTGCGGGATCTTATCCGGTCCGTGACCGTGGTTCCCAAAAAACGCAAACCCACCAAGCCCTCCAAAAACGCCCGCAAACGCCGCGTGGACAGAAAAACCAAGCGCGGCCAAACCAAGGCATTGCGGCGGAAGGTGATAGAGTGATTCTGCTGTCTGGGGGGCAGCGGTCACGGCCATGCACGGACGTGGGACTGCCCGTGACCGCTGCCCCCCGCCTCCCGTCTCCTGTCTTCCGTCATGTCATGTTTCGTCTCCCTGTCTCCCGTCTTCTCTTCTCCTCCTCTCCCCTTGACGCACCACATTCTTTCGTATAGGCAACCTGCGTATTACGATTTTTTATAGTGTATCATTTACGAACCATCTTTTTTATTTTCAGACATTTCCAAGGAGACTCCATGCGCTACACCGCGGCTCTATTGCTCACAATGCTCCTGTGCACCCTGTCGGGCCCCTCTGCCGTCGCCTCCCCGGCCAGGACCATCATCGATGCCACCGGGACCACGCGGACCATCCCTGCAACCGTCGACCATGTCATCTGTTCGGGATCGGGGTGTTTGCGTCTGTTGACCTATCTGCAGGGGCAATCAATGATTGTGGGCGTGGACGACATGGAAACCCGACGGAACAGATTCGAGGCCCGCCCCTATGCCCTGGCCAACCCCGATTTCAAGCAATTGCCCACGTTCGGAGAATTCCGGGGCCACGACAACCCCGAGCGTATCCTGACCCTCTCCCCCCAGCCCGATGTCATCTTCAAGACCTTCGCCACCATGGGCACGAACCCGGACGAACTGGCCCAAAAAACCGGCATCCCCGTGATCGTGCTCGATTCCGGCGATCTAGGGGATTATCGCCAGGATTTCTACAATTCCCTGCGGATCATGGGCACGGTCATCGGCAGAACAGGCCGGGCTGAAAAAGTAATCGACTTTTTTGAAAAAAACATCCAGGAAATCGGTTCTCGGTGCAAGGGGGCTCAGGGCAAACACCCCCAAAGCGTGTATATCGGCGGGGTTGCCTACAAGGGACCGCACGGGTTCCAGTCCACGGAACCCGATTATCCCCCGTTCCGCTTTGTGGGACGCAGGAACGTGGCCTACACTACGGGCCTGACCGGAAAGGGGTTACGCCATTCCGACGTGGCCAAGGAAAAACTTCTGGAATGGGACCCGAACGTCCTCTTTCTGGACCTGAGTACCCTGCAATTCGGGAAACAGTCCGGCGGACTGGACGAACTCAGAACCGATCCCGCCTACCAGGCCTTGACCGCTGTCAGCGGGGGCAGGGTCTACGGCGTGCTCCCCTACAACTGGTACTCCCAAAACTGCGGGTCCATCCTGGCCGATGCCTGGTTCATCGGCAAAACCCTGTACCCGGGCCGGTTTAAGGACATCGATCCCAAGGCCAAGGCCGATGGTATATACACCTTCCTGGTCGGGCAGCCCGTGTTCGACAAGATGGATCAGGCGTTTGAGGGGATGGTTTTTAGAAAAATTTTGGTGGAGTAGATGGGGGGCCTGATTGACCTTATTGACCGGGTTGACCGGATTGACGGGGTTGATTGCCTGTGGCGAGGGATAGACCTTAACACCTAAAACTTACAGCCTAAAACCGCCCTTATGCATCTCGAAGACGGCCATATTCCCGCAGAATACTCCCGGTACATCGGGCGTAAAGCCATCCTTATCGCCGGTACGGCAGTACTCTTGTCTGCCGCTTTGCTCACGGCCATATCAATGGGTGCGGCACACGTGCCCATTGCCGATGTGGCCAAAAGCCTCGTATCCATGTCCGTCTCCAAGCGGTTTGACATCATTGTCTGGCAGATCCGTCTTCCCCAGGCCCTGGCGGCAATGGTCGCGGGGGCGGGACTGGCCGTGTCCGGTGCGGTCATGCAGTCCATTCTTCGCAACCCCCTGGGTTCGCCGTTTACCCTGGGCATCTCCCATGCCGCAGCCTTTGGGGCCGCGTTTTCCGTGATGCTCCTGGGATCGGGCGTCATGGGCAGCTCGCAGGTCGGGTCCATCAACATCACCAATCCCTATCTCACCACCGGGGCCGCTTTTGCGTGCAGTCTCGCGGCCACGGGGATGATCATCATGGTTTCCCGGCTCAGGGGAGCCACTCCGGAAACCATGATCCTGACGGGCGTGGCCCTGGGCGCATTGTTCACGGCCGGGACCATGTTCCTACAATTCTTTGCCGACGACGTGCAGCTTGCGGCCATGGTCTTCTGGACCTTCGGGGACACGGCCAGAGCCTCCTGGAATGAACTGGCCATTCTCGCCGGGGTGACCGGTCTGGCCTCCCTGTACTTCATGGCCAACGGCTGGAACTACAACGCCATCGACGCGGGCGACGAGACGGCCCGAGGGCTCGGCGTTCGGGTGGACCGGATCAGGGTCACGGGCATGCTCGTCGCTTCCCTGGTCACCTCGGTGATCATCGCCTACCTGGGAATCATCGGGTTTGTCGGCCTGGTCGTCCCGCACATGGTCCGGCGCATCCTTGGTGGGGACCACCGCTTCCTGCTCCCGGCGACCATCCTGCTCGGGGCATTGCTCCTGCTTGTCTCGGACACGGTGGCACGCCTCATCCTGGCTCCCCATGTTCTGCCCGTTTCCGTGCTCACCGCATTCATGGGAGCACCCCTTTTCATGTATCTGATCATCCGGGGGTACAAAAAATGATCCTCGACGTGTGCGGGGTTTCCTTCACCTACAATTCCCATCCGGTCCTGGACGACATCTCCTTCACCCTGAGGCCGGGTGAACTTCTGGCCATTCTCGGCCCCAACGGCGTGGGCAAGACCACCCTGCTCAAATGCATCGACGCCATCCTCTCCCCCTCACAGGGCTCGGTCCTGGTCAAGGGAACGGACGTGCTCAAGCTTGGGGGCAACGAAATCGCCAAGGCCATCGGCTACGTGGCCCAGCAATGCGAGAGTTCCAGGATGACCGTGTTCGACGCCGTGCTCATGGGCCGCAAGCCCTACATCCGCTGGAGCGTGGGCCAGAAGGATCTGAGCATTGTGGACGCGGCCCTGAAACGGTTGAACATGGAACACATGGCCCTGCGCCACATCGACCGGATGAGCGGGGGCGAACTGCAAAAAGTGGCCATTGCCCGGGCCATGGTCCAGGAACCGGACATCCTGCTTCTGGACGAACCCACCAGCTCCCTGGACCTCAGAAATCAGGTCGAGATCCTGTCCATGATCCACCACGTGGTCGTGGAACACGGCATGGCCGGGGTCATGACCATGCATGACCTGAACACGGCCCTCCGGTTCGCCAACGCCTACCTCTTTTTGAAAGACGGCAAGGTCTATGACGTGGGCCGGGTGGAACACATCTCGTCCGAAATGATCGAGACCGTGTACGGGCTGCCCGTGGAGATCCATTCCATCAACGGGTATCCGACGGTCGTACCCATGGCCTGCTGAACCCCGTTCCCACTCCAAAATCGTACCCCCTTCCAAATGACAGGGCCCACATGCACTGCATGCGGGCCCTGTTCCCGGCCGAGGTCACAGGACTCATTGTGGCCATGGCCGGACTCACCGTGGTAGAACTTTCCGTGACAAGCACTTTTGGCATCACCGAGCAGGGACAGCCCCTGCAGCCTATGGAAACAGCGGTCGCCCTGTTCACCCTGGCAACCATGGTGGGCCTGAACGTCTGGAGTAAGAACAAGGCCAAACGCTTCTGCATCGTCATCGGCATGGCTGCAGGGTATGCTCTCTGCCAGATGGTCGGCCTGCTCGCCCGGTTCCCCAAACTGGGCACGGTCTCCGCCGTCATGCCCAGACCGGTCATGGGCGCGACCCTGATCTTTGCCGTCAGTTTCATGATCGTGGCCGGCATACAGACCATCATGTCCCGCATGATGGACGCCAGACAGACCTTTGAGGTCGGCATCTCCTCCATCCTCGGCCTGGGTGTGGACATCGTGCCCCACCCTTATACCGGCCTCCCCAACTGGCTCTATCCCCTATTCAGTTCCTCTGAGCATTGACCAGTGTCCCTCTTCCAGAGGCATCGTTGACTCTATGGGTCACATGACATAAACATGAGTCCATTTTTTCGATGGAACATTTCTCAAGGAGGACCGCGTGTTCCGCAATCCGTTCATGATACTCTGCACCCTGTTTGCGCTATTTGGATCGCTCGTCCCGGGCATGGCGTCAAACATTGCCAAGGCTGGAAGGCAGGTCCAACAGAACCTGGCGGTGGAGGCCAAGGCCCAAAAACATCTGGAAACCTGGGAAAATCAGAAGGCTTCCATCGAGGCCCGCATCCGTGACCTGACCCTGGAAAAGACCTGGCTGGAATACCAGAACCGGAAATACGGGGGGTACATCCACAAGGAGCGGGCCGAGCTGGCCGGACTCGAGGCCCGGAAAAAGGAAATGGAACAGATCAATATGCGCCTGGAGCCCTATCTGGATAAAACGGTCGATACGCTGAAGGGATTTGTGGCCGCAGATCTTCCATTTCTGACAGAAGAACGCGCCAGACGGATCGCCTTTCTCGAGGAGAGCCTTGGTGACTATCACCTGAGTCTGAGTGAAAAACTCCGCCGGGTCCTGGAGGCCTTGCACGTGGAGGCGGATTACGGCCGTACCCTGGAGGCCGTGGACGGGGCCATCAGTCTCAACGGAAAAACCATCCAGGGACGTATCTTCCGTCTAGGCAGGACCGGGCTCTTCTTCCAGTCCATTGACAAACATGTCATCGCCCGGTTCGACGCAACAGCCGGAGCATGGACCCCTCTCGATGCCGATTACGAACGGGAGCTGGATCAAGCGCTGCAAATCGTCGACCGCAAACGGGCCGCCCAGCTTCTGGTGCTGCCCGTGCAGGGAGGGAACCATGAGTAAGACACGTCGGGTTCCCTTTTTGATGAAGACCAGTCTCTGTCCCACAAAGAACTGGTACAGATACAGGATGCCAAAGATGGTTGCGGGGAGTGCCCGTAGGGATATGTATGCGCAGATGCTTCCCCTCCTCCCCTTTTTGCTCATTCTGGTCTGGACGTGCCCGGCATGGGCCCAGGACGATGCTTCCGCCGCCTGGAAAACCATCCATAAGGATCTGGCCAAAGAATCCGAGGCCGTTGCCCAGGACGCCAAAACCACCCGAACGATCATTGCCCGGGAGAAAAAGGAGCTGCAGGCCCTGGAAGCCGAACTCAACGCATCCATTGCCAAAGAAAAAAAACGATTGGACGCACACAAAAAGGAATTCGACCGCCTCCTGGCCCAGGAACAAAAGACCCGCCTCGAACTCGAGGAACATCAAGAAGATATCAAGACCCTGGAAACCGTTGTCAGGGGAGCAGCCAGGGACGCAGATACCATGATCCACGACAGTCTGGTCTCACCGGCCTTTGACCAACGGGTGGAGACCATTGCCCCGCTTTTGGATACGGACCGTTTCCCCGGGTTTGCACATATTGAAGGTCTGATCGGACTCTTTTTTCAGGAAGCCGCAGAGACGGGCAAAATCGCTTCGGTCAAGGGGGAGATCGTCGGCCCCGATGGCAGCAAAACATCTGCCGAGGTCCTTCGGATAGGAGCATTTACGGCCCTGTACCGGCTAGACGACGGCAGGGTCGGCTACCTGCGCACCGGAAAGGACGGCAAAACCTGGATCGCGGTCCCGGCATCTTTGGGCCGGAAAGTCCGCAATCAGATAGAGGCCGCCTTTGCCGGAGAGTCCGCTGACATCCCCCTGGACATCTCTCGGGGCGCTGCCCTGCAGGGACTCGACCAGCAAAAGGACGTTCTCCAATGGCTGCGCTCCGGCGGCGTGCTTGTCTGGCCCATTTTGTTCGTCGGGGGGATCGCCCTGCTCCTGGCCATTGAGCGGATGGTCGTCCTGCTCAGACAACAAACCACGCCGGGGGCGGTCATGACCAAGGTCCTCTCCCTGGTCGGAGCGAACGATTGGGAGGGATGCAAAACAACCTGCGCGGCCATGTCCCGCATTCCGGCCCTCAGGGTCATCGCCCGGAGTGTGGAGGCGGCGGGATCGTCCAAGGATGTTCTGGAAGCCACCCTGGAAGAAGCCATCCTCAAGGAAATCCCGCCCATGGAACGGTTTCTGGCCACCCTGAACATTTTGGCGGCCATCGCCCCCCTGCTCGGACTGCTGGGCACGGTCACCGGGATGATCAGTACCTTCCAGGTGATCACCCTGTACGGGACCGGTGATCCCAGAATGATGTCCGGAGGGATCTCCGAGGCCCTCATAACCACCCAGCTCGGGCTGGCCGTGGCCATCCCCATCATGATCGTGCACCACTTCCTGCAACGGCGGGTGGAAACCCTCATCAGCGACATGGAGGAAAAGGGAACCGCCTTTGCCGCTGCCATCCTGGACGGGAAACAAAGCCAATAATGCTCGCCGACATCGCCCGAGAATCCCTGACCTATCTGCACAACGGGGGCATGGTCATGCCCCCGTTGATCCTGGTCTCCGTGTGCATGTGGGCACTCATCTTCAGGAAACTGGTCACCTTCAGCAGGATGTTCCAGAAGGAGACGCCGTTCCGGGAATGCATAAACTCGCGGCAGGCAGCATGCCCGGCCGGTGCGCCCTGGCAGCGAAGTCTCATGGACCGGTTCTTCGCCAAACGGACCGGGGACGCATCCTTTGACATAACCCTGGCCGTATCCCTTGCGAGTGCCCAGTCGGAACGGGCAAGGCGATACATCGGAACCATCATCGTGCTGGCCGCGGCCGCCCCCCTTCTGGGACTCCTGGGTACGGTCACCGGGATGATCAGCACCTTCGATGTCATGGCCCAATTCGGAACCGGCAACGCCAAGGCCATGGCCTCGGGCATCTCCCAGGCCCTGATCACCACCCAGACGGGACTCTTCATCGCCGTACCCGGCCTTTTCATGGGTAATTTCCTGCGCCGCAGGGCCGAAAACCTGACCGACAAGATGCAACGCTTCGCCATCCGATTGCTAGGGGAATAGGAGAAAGTACGCAGGGCTCAGTACGCAGTGCGCAGGTTCTCTCAGGGACGATACTTTCGTGGCAAAACGGGGGAAAGGGATAATGCATCTAAACGATGTGCCTGCAAAAAATAGATTTTTGCAGGCAGGGTTAAGGTTTAAGGTGAAAGGTTTAAGTAAAATCAGGTTGTTACAAAATATGGTTTTGACCTTGAGCCTCGATTTTCGGCTTTTTGCAGGAGCATCCTAAACCGCAACGCGTTTGAAATACGTCATTTTTGGAATGGAACTTGGTTTCGCTTCAAGACAACCAAATCGTAGGGGCACTCCTTGCGGGTGCCTAATTCTGGCAATGCCTCAGAGGTGGGATCATCGTCAAAAGGGCACCCGCAGGGGGCGCCCCTACCGACCACCATTCGGAGTAAAGGTTCAACAAAAACCCAATATTTCGAAATGGTTTTGGTTTAAAAGGCAACATATCTTCTTTGCAGAAACGATTTTCAAAGGCTTCAACGTACCGCCAACCCGCGCACTGTGCACTGCGAACTGCGCACGTAAACTACCATGAAATCTATCCGCAATATCCGCGCAAACAGATCCAAAGGGGCAGAGATCAACATGGCTCCCCTGCTGGACATGGTCTTCATCCTGCTCATCTTCTTCGTGGTCACCACGAGCTTCGTCAAGGAATCCGGGGTGGAGGTACACCGTCCCGTGGCCAAGACCGCAGTGACCAAGGAAAAGGCGAATATGATCGTCGGGGTCACGGCGGAGGGGCACATCTTCATCGGGGGGAAGAGCATCGACGTCCGGTCGGTCCGGACCCGGATGGAACGCTTTCTGGCAGAAACACCGGAAGGGGCGGTGGTCGTGGTGGCGGACAAGAAGAGTGAAACCGGGATCGTGGTCCAGATCCTGGACGCCTGCCGGTTGGCAGGGGTGACCAACATCAGCGTTGCAGCCAAAAAACCGGCATGAAACTCGCCTACAACCTGACCTTCTGGTCCCTGCTTCTTGCAGCGGCCCTCCTTGTCAACGCACTCATGTGCATGATCGCGCCCGTTCTTTCGGACAACTCGGCCCGCACACAGGAAGAGCTGTCCACCGTCCCCATCCTTCTGGCCCCGCCCCCGCGCATGGACGAACGGACCAAGCGCGCAACCGTGAAAAAACCCAAACCCAAGCCCGAAAAACCGGTCAAGACGCCGGCCATTTCCCTGAAACAGCGGGAGCCGCACCGATCAAAGCCCAAAATACGGTCCAAGGCCCCGTCCTTTGAAGTGGCCATGGCCAACCCGATCTCTCCGGGGATGGCGGTAGCTCCGCCCCCGCCGGATGCGGTGGCGGATTTCATCCAGACCGGTCCTCCCCAAACGGCAAAAATCGGCTTCGAACTGGGCGAGCTGGACACCCCGCCCATGCCGGTACGCAGAGTACGCCCGGTCTATCCGTTCAGGGCACGGCGCCAGGGGATCACCGGCAAGGTCACGGTCCGATTTCTGGTCAACTCCACGGGCCTGGTCGAAAAAATTTCCATTGTCTCGTCCGAGCCCAAGGGCGTCTTTGACCAGGCGGTCAAGGACTGCATTACCAAATGGCGCTTCAAACCGGGCATCTATCAGGATAAACCCGTGGCCACCTGGGTTGTCGCGCCCATTTCCTTCAAACTATGATCCTGTCCATGCAATCGATGATCATCCGTACCATAGTTTTGCTCTTCCTCTTGCTTACCCTTGTGCCCGGCAGCACGCGGGCCGAGGACAGGCTCTCTGTTCCCCAGCAGCGTGTCCTCTACCGGGCCCAGCAGGCCATGGATAAGGACGACTATCCCATGGTTCGGGAGACGCTCTCTTCCTATCTCAAACACCACCCGGACACGGAACCCGTCCTGTTCTTTCTTGTTCTGGGCAATGCCTGCTATCAGCAGGGGGATCTTGGAGCAGCAGCCACATGGTACCGGGCAGGGTTGGACAAACACCCGGACAATCTCTCTCTGTGCCGCAACCTGGCAGCTGCCAGATATGGACTGGGGCACTTTGCCAAAGCCGGGATGCTCTTTGGAAAGGCGTATAAACACTCCACCCCCCGAGAAGACGGACTGCTCTACCAATCGGCCATAGCCTTCTATCAGGCCGAACAGCTCGAGCAGAGCCGCAGGGTTTTGGAACAACTCATCAAGACAGCCAAACCGGTTCGCCGGGAATGGCTCACCCTCATGATCCAGATATGTTATGCCCAACACGATTTGAAGCGTAGCACCCAACTCCTGGAATCCTTCCTTGAAGCATACCCATCGGAGCGGGCCTATTGGAAACTTTTGGCCGGCATCCGCACGGAACAGGAGCGATATGCCCAAGCCGCCGCTGCACTGCGCACAACCCTGAGCATTGGGAACGCAACGGCCCAAGAATGGAAGGAATTGGGTTCGCTCTATTTTTATCTCAATGCCCCGTTGCAGGGAACCCTGTGTCTGGAAAAGGGTTCGGCATTATCGACCAAGCCCCGAAATTACGACGATCTGGCCAGAGGATATCTGCGCGCCCATCGGATAGACAAAAGTATGCACTACATCGACCTGGCCATTGCCCAGGATCCCACTGCGGAACGGTTGATGACCAAGGCAAGGACGTTGATGACAGCCCGACGTTTCAAGGATGCCATCACCACCCTGCAGGCAATCGTGGCAATGGACACAGAGGACGGTGACCAAGCCTGGTTGCTCATGGGATACTGCGCCATGGAAAACCAGGATTGGGACCAGGCCGCTACCTGGCTTACCAATGTCAAGAATGACAGGTTTGTAAACCATGCCCGATCAGCTCTCCAATCCATCTCCCTTTTCCTGGAACACAACCACCCCCCAAAATAGGCCAGATTTCTTCCAAACTCTCCCAACATATCTGGTTTTTTTGTGAAACCCTATTGACATGGAATTGCAAGTTCCCCTACCTGAAACCATTCATGTCAACATTGACTCATATGTCTTCAGGGTCACAATTTACACCAATAATGGAGAGGTAAAATCCGATGAAATCAGTAAGCACATGGTTATTCCTTGTCCTGGCTGTCGGGCTGTCATGCCCCACGGCCTGGGCAGCAGACAAATCGGCAGAGGACGTGTATACCTTGGGAGAAATGGTCGTCACCGGTGATAAACCCGGGGTCAAGGATGTAGCCATCACCAACGATATCACGGCCGAAGAGATCAAGGCCACCAATGCCAAGACGGTTGCCGAGGCATTGCAGTACGTGCCCGGGATTGTGGTGACGACCGGGACGAAGAATAAGCCGAGTGTCTCAATGCATGGGTTTGATTCGAGCAAGGTTCTCGTTTTGATTGATGGTATACCCTACTATGAAACGAACTATGGCAAGTTGGACCTGAACAAGATCCCTGCCAACGTTGTTTCTAAAATCGAGGTCATCAAGGGAGCCCCTTCGGTTTTGTATGGAGCAAACGCCGAAGCCGGTGTGATCAATATCATCACAAAGCAGGGAACGGAAAAGCCATGGGCTGAGGCCAATGTGGGATTCGGGGAACACAACACCTACATCGCGAACGTTTCCCATGGCGCTCAATTCGGTGTCCTCAATTACTGGCTGAGTTACAGCAGGCAGCATACCGACGGCTGGCGGATGTCCGATGACTACGAAACGCACGAAGGTTACATCAAGCACAAACCTGACCCCAACAACGAGTCTGGTGACGCCATCATCGAAGATGGAGGATTCCGAGACAATTCTGCGTACACAACAGATGCCCTCTGGACACGTGTCGGCTTCGTGCCCAACGACGAATCCCAATATTTTGCCACCTTCCACTACATCTCCAGCGAGCATGACATGCCCGCAAATGTGGATTCTGTTAAAGTGTTAAATTTCGGCGACGAGAATCCGGATAATTTTTCAAAAGGGTTTGGAAAAGACGATGACGACATCGACTGGGGAATCGACCTGAGCGGCAAACAGAAGGTGAACGATATTATTAGCCTTCGAGGAAAACTTTTTTACCATAACCACCAGGATGTCTACGTATCCTATGATGATCCCGTCGATTACGACAAGGCAATCGCCCACAGCAAATACAAGGATTACATGACCGGGGGCTCTCTAATCACCGACATGGATCTTCTGGAGTGGTACACGGCACGGTTCTCGCTTCATTACCGCGGTGATTCCCACAAAGAGCGTACATCGGAAAAGGCAAATTACTACGACGCATTCTCATACACAGGTTCTTTCGGAATGGAAAATGAATTCATACCGACAGAAGGCTTAACATGTATTTTGGGTGCCAGTTATGACTGGTTTGAAGTAACAAAATCAGACTTCATTGATGATAATGACGACAACATCGAAAAAGCAGATACCATGGATGAATTCAATCCTATGATTGGTCTTAGCTATGAGTTTAAAGATACGACTAAACTATACGGATCTGTAGCACGAAAAACAAGGTTTCCTACATTACAATATCTTTATTCAGGAAAATCATACAATCCTGAACTCGAAGCTGAGCACAGCATCAATTACGCACTTGGAATTTCACGATCATTCTTCAAATGTTTGGACGCGAGTGTTGAAGGTTTTTACAGCGATATTTCAAATTGGATTTCTAGAGATTACAATAAAGACGGGCTTGATGACGACGGGCAATACCAAAATGAGGCGGACGTTGTCTTCAGTGGAGCAGAAATCAACGTCAAAGCGTACCCTGTTGAGAACCTGACCCTTTCACTTGGTTATACATACACCATTGCAAAGAATGAAAGCGATGAGGCCCCATCAAAACATATGGTCAACATCCCGAAACATAAAATTGACATGGGGATCGGTTATCTTTTCCCGGTCATTACCACAAAACTCGATCTGCGCGGTCTCTATATGGGTGAAAGCTATTCCGAAGTGCAGACGCCGGGGCATGAGGATGATCCGGAAACAAAACTCCACGACTACTTCCTCCTCAACGGCCGCCTTTCCAAGCAGTTCATGGAATACCTCGAAGGCTACGTCGAGGTGAACAATATCTTCGACAAGGACTACTATTCCGAAGAAAGCTTCCCCGGCCGGGGCCGCAGCTTTCTGGTCGGTCTGTCCGCCAAGATCTAACATGCGCTCTTCTCCCCCCTCCCTCTCGAATCCGAGGGGGAGGAGATTATCGTCAGAATCAACAACGGCTTGCATGCGGATCAGCCGGCAAGAGCATCGCTTCATCCCTGGGAACGCCGAGCGTCTGCTCGGCATTTGGGGCGTTGATATAGATGTTGATCATACACCGTTATCGGTTCTTACCCCGGCATATCATTCCATGCCGAGCAGACGCTCGGCGTTCCCAGGAAAAAAATACCTGCCTGAAAAAGGTTGGATACTCTGCATATCATTTCATCTCCATTACAAGGACCCAGCTGTGAACACCTTTCCCCGCCCACGAGCTCTTTGTCTCTCTTTCCTTCTCACCCTCCTTCTCGCCGCCCCGGCCCTGGCCGGGTGGACCGTGACCGACATGGTCGGGCGCAAGGTGTTCATTCCCAAGAAGGCGGAACGTATCGTGACCACGTTCAAGCCCTCGACACTGTCCGTGTATTGCCTCGGGCTGGCAGACCATCTGGTCGGTGTGGACAACGAGTGCCGGTACGAGCCCTTCACTACGGGCGTGTATCCCCCCATTGCCAAGGCTGCCGGTGTGGGGACCAAGAGCGCCGGGCTGAATATCGAGACCATCGTGGCCCTCAAGCCCGACCTGGTCATCATGTACGCCCAAAAAGACGGTATTGCCCTGGCCGACCGTCTGGTGGGGCTGGGCATTCCCGCCATCGTCATCCTGCCCGAAGACTTTGCCAAGCTGGACCAGACCCTGCTGCTCATCGGTCAGGCTACCGGGGTCGAAGATCATGCGCGCAAGGTGGTCGATTTGTGCCTTGGAATCATTGGTGATGTCCAAAAACGTGTCGCGTCCATCCCCCAAGACGAACGAAAACGTTGCTACTATGCAGGGTCACGCGGATTCTTCTCCACGGCTTCCGGCGAAATGCTCCAGAGCGAGATCTTCGTCAAAGCCGGCGGGATCAATGTTTCCCATGCCTTTACCGGATATTTCAAACAAATCTCTCCGGAACAGTTTATCTCCTGGGATCCGGATTTTGTGGCCGTAACCGGGAACACCAGGAAAGCCCTGACCGGTGTTCTGGCCCGCAAGGAACTCCAGGGGGTCACGGCCATTGCCGACAAGCAGGTCTATATTTTTCCAACAAACAACGTCCCCTGGGACTTTCCCTCTCCTCTGTCCACGCTGGGGGTTGTCTGGTGTGCCACCCGGCTCTATCCGGATCTTTTTTCCGAGGCCGAACTCGAGCAACGCATCGACAATTTCTATATGACCCTGTTCGGAAAGACACTCACCGATCTCGGAGGCTCTCTTGGCGACCGAGTCGTTCCGCAATAATCCCCTCCACCGATTGGTGACACGTTGCAGAGGCCGCCGGGTTCTCGATCCCCACAAGACCACCCTGGGGGCTACAGGGTATCGCCGGTTGCAATATACGGCCATGGGGGGACTCATCATCCTGGCGGTCATGTCTCTGCACACGGGCAGACTGGACATTGCCCCGGACGAAATCCGAACCATCATCTGGTCGTCCCTGGCCGGCACCCCCCTGGACAATGCGCTCTTCTCCAAATCCCTGGTCTTTTTCCAGGTCCGCCTGCCCCGGTGCATCCTGGCCATACTCGTGGGCATGGGGCTTTCTGGCTCGGGCGCCGTGTACCAGGCACTTTTCCGCAACCCACTGGTTTCCCCGGACATCCTCGGCGTGGCGGCAGGCTGCACCTTTGGCGCGGCCCTGGCCCTGATCCTGCCGGGCAGTTCCTTTGCCCTGGTCCGGATACTCGCCTTTGCCTGTGGTCTGGCCGCGGTCTTCTCGGCCCTGGGCATTGCCAGGGCCGTCGGGGTCAAACCCATCCTCATCCTGGTATTGGCCGGGCTGGTCGTCACCTCGTTCTTCAACGCCCTGGTCATGATCCTCAAATACATGGCCGATCCGTACAATCAACTTCCGGCCATTGTCTTCTGGACCATGGGCAGTTTCAGCCGGGCCACCTGGCAGGATGTTCACACCCTGGTCCCCATTGTCGGACTGGGTCTGGTTCTCATCACCCTGCTCAGATACCGTTTGAACATTCTTTCCCTGGGAGACGTCCAGGCCAGATCCCTGGGGATCAATCCCCGGATGTATCGGATACTCCTGATCGTGATCAGCTCGCTCATCGTGGCCCTGTCCGTTGCCACCTGCGGCCAGATATGCTGGATCGGTCTGGTCATCCCCCATATCGCCCGCACCCTGGTCGGCCCCAACCACAAACGCATGATCCCGGTGACCATCACCCTGGGCGGGCTGTTCATGCTCCTGGCCGATGATATCGCCCGGACAATGACCGCAGCCGAACTGCCCATCAGTATCATCACGGCGATCATCGGTGCGCCCCTGTTCGCCTTCCTGCTGTACAAGAACCGCGGGAGCGGATGGATATGACACTGTCCTGCCACGGTCTCCATTTTCACTACGGCCCCCACCATGCCTTGAAGGATATCGATTTCGAGGTCGAGGACGCATGCTTCTGCGCCCTGCTCGGCCGGAACGGTTCGGGCAAGACCACGCTTCTGCACTGCATGAACGGCATCCTCAAGCCCTCTTCCGGAAGCCTCATCCTGGACGGGATGGACATGACCAGGGCTTCGGCCCGGGAAATCGCCCGGCATGTGAGCATGGTCCCCCAGGAACGCACAGAGATGTTCCCCTTTGACGTCCTGGATGTGGTCGTCATGGGGCGC
Source organism: Desulfoplanes sp. (assembly GCF_054921335.1). Classification (NCBI taxonomy): domain Bacteria; kingdom Pseudomonadati; phylum Thermodesulfobacteriota; class Desulfovibrionia; order Desulfovibrionales; family Desulfoplanaceae; genus Desulfoplanes; species Desulfoplanes sp. The sequence continues at coordinate 56,643 of NZ_JBUDSQ010000013.1, forward strand.
ACCCCCTTCCTCAAGATGTACGAGTCCCCTTCGGAACTGGATTACGCCATGGCCAAAAAAGCACTGGCCATGCTCGGGGCCCGGAAACTCGCCCCCAGAAATTTCAACCGCATCTCCGGCGGGGAACGCCAGCTCGCCCTGGTGGCCCGGGCCATGGTCCAGGATCCTTCCACCCTGCTCCTGGACGAACCCACGAACCACCTGGATTTCAAGAACCAATACCGCCTCCTGGAACGCATCAAGGCACTGTGCCGGGAACGCACAACCCGGGTGGTCACCTCCATGCACGATCCGAACATGGCCACCCTGTTCGCCGATCGCGTCGTGCTTCTCAAGTATGGACGCATCGTGGCCCAGGGATCGGTCGGAGAAATCATGACCGAAGACAATCTGAGCGATCTCTATGAGACAGAACTCAAAAAAATCGCCATCGGTACGGACCGACACGTGTTCCTGCCCGCGAGTGTGACCGCATGAGTCCGGAAAAAATCATCCTCACCGGCGCGCCCCAGGAAGGCAAATCAACTCTTCTTGCCGAATGTCTGGACAGACTTTCCGGTATCAGGACAGCCGGAATTCTGGCCAAGGGATTGTGGAAGAACGACCTGCGAGAGGGGTTCGATCTCATCGATCTGGCAACGGGTCAGTCTACGCCACTGGCCCGACGCAATCTTCTGGCAGCACCGGGGACGATCCCGTTCACCTTTTTCAAGAAAGGCATGGAGGCCGGGAACAGGGCCCTTGATCCGGCCAGATGCAAAAACGCCGATGTCATATGCGTGGACGAGGTGGGCAGGCTGGAAATGACGAACAAGGGATGGGCTCCGCGCCTTTCTCCTTTGCTCCAGTTGGACCACCCCGCTCATCTCTGGGTGGTCAGGCGGGAACTCGTTGGGCCGGTATCCCTCAAATGGCATCTCCAGGAACCAACCATCGTATCGGTCAATGATCCAACCGCGCTGCAAACCCTCATAGCGTGTATCGGGAGATAAACCATGACCCAACCGCTGTATTCCACCATCACCTACCTGGCACTGGGCTGCTTTGCCATCTCCATTCCCATGGTCCGGATCGTTTCTTACCAAACGGCACGCATGGCCCAAACCATAGGAACAGTACTCTGCGGTGTGCTCGTCCTTCTGCTCGTCTGGACCATGCAGCGTCTTCCCCTGTTCGGAGCCTTTGAAGCGTTGACATATACGGCCTTTATCATCGGTCTGCTCGAACTCTTCCCGGATGCATCCAACAGTGGATCGGAACGCCGGGCCCTGATCACCGGAGTCGGTACCACCCTGCTTCTGCTTCCCCTTGTCTTCCGATCCGATATCATGCCCCAACCCAACTTTTTCGTCTATTCCAGCCCGCTTGTGGCCTGCTTTTTCTTCTGCCGCCTGACCGCTCTGGGAATTTTCGCCGACGCAGCCATTTGCTATATGACCGCCGTGACGGCAGGTGACCACATTGCCGTCCGCACCCAAGACGAGGCCCGGGGACGCAATTTTCTGCTTCTGGGATCCGTGGTCTTTCTGGTCAGTGAATTCGCCGGGTCCATGTGGTGTTATGCCGGCTGGGGCGACTCCTGGCATTGGAGCGGGAACTTTTTCCGGTCGACCATGTTCTTTCTCTTGATCATGCTCGGACTGCATCTGCCGGCAAAATGGAAATTGCATGCCCGGCTGACATCCATGGTCGGCTCGTTTACGTGTTTGTTCATTGTGGTGTGCGTACTTGTCCGGCAGCTTATGGAATAGATAACCGCCGCATCGCCATTCCCCATGCCGCCCGGTTGACAATCCGTTTCCTGGGAACGCCGAGCGTCTGCTCGGCATTTGGGGCAGCTCAGGAGCCGCAGGGAGAAAAATATTCCTGGCTATATCCAGGGTATCGCGTGGCCCACACCTGCGCAGAAGTATCACCTGCTGCCGAGCAGACGCTCGGCGTTCCCAGGGACGAGCTCCCTCAATCGCCACTGCTACGACAACGTAATCACGGTATGCACCGTTCATAACCTTTCAACCAAAACACTTCCATGCTCAAACGACTCTCTTCCCTGCATTTCGCGTTCTGGGCCATCACGGCTCTTGTCGCCTGGATGGGTCTTGGAACCCTTTTGGCCGCCAAGGGTGGTCCGTACCACGACATCTTCAATGACTTGAACGGACGTATGGTCGCCGTGTGGCTGGCCCAGGATGCTCTGGGACACCCGGTCATCCTGGCATGGTTTATCGGACTCTGCCTCATCGCAGGGGCCCTGCTCCTGAACACCTCTCTGTGCATCTGGCAACGCATCCTGCCCATGTTCCATACGGCCAGACTGTCCAGAAACCTCCTCGCGGTGATCCACATCCTGGTCATCCTGGTCATGCTGGGCCATGGCTTGAGCATGGTCATCGGCGACAAGTACCAAACCACGGTCATGTTTCCCGGCCAGACCAAAGTGATCGGCGACGGCTATTCCCTGCGCATGGATTCCCTGGTCTTTCTCGACGACCCAGCCCTGCTGCGCCTTCCCAAACACGACAAACACCTCAAGATGACCCGGGACAGGGTCCATTTCCACGGGAACCATGCCGTCCTGACCCTGCTCAAAAACAGTCGGATCATCGCCCGTTCAAAGGCCGGAATCCTGGCACCTTTTGACCACGGGTCTTTGCACATCGTTTTGAAAACCTTTGTCTGGCCCAAAAAGGATAACAAACTCGGGGCGCTGATGATCATGGTCCGCAATCCCCTGGCCACACCGTTTTTCGTCGTCTACGCATTGATGATCGCAAGCCTTGGGTGGTACGTACTCATCACCTGGAAGAAACCGGTGCAACGGCGGGATCAACAATAATTACCCGAACAAGGAAAACCCCATGTCACCAACCATCAGAACCCGACTCAAGGAACATGCGCTGACCCTGGCCAAGGACAGAACCGTGGCCGACGTGCGCATCGGACTCGGCTACACGGCCGTCCGGCTGGATAACGGCCAGACCGGCGTTGCCTGCACCTTCCACAAGGACGCCGAAGGGGGCTGCACCGTCTTCAAGGGATTACGCCCCCTGCAGGGCAAACCCGCAGCCGGGGTCCTGAGCATGCTCGACGCGGCCGGTCCCATCGAATCGGCCGTGGCCATCGCCACGAGCAACGCCCTGTCCAACACCCCGTCACCGGACATGCGCGGAGGCGACATTCTGGAAAACGTGGACCTGTATCCGGACGACCATGTGGGCATGGTCGGTTTCTTCGCCCCGGTCATCCCGGAACTCCGGGAACGCACAGGCCGTCTGGACATCTTTGAAAAACAGGACCGCGGGCCGAACACCCTGCCGGCCGACGCTGCCATGGACATCCTGCCTGGATGCCAGGTGGCCGTGGTCACCTCAACCTCGATCATCAACCACAGCGTGGACACCATCCTCGAGGCCTGCTCCAACTGCCGCGACGTGATCATGCTCGGAGCCTCGACCCCGCTTTTGCCCGAGGTCTTTGCCGGGACCCCGGTGACCGTGCTCTCGGGGATCATCGTCACCCAGCCAAAGAATATTCTGCAGATCGTCAGCGAAGGCGGGGGGATGCAATTGTTCAAGAGGAATATCGACAAGGTGAATTGCAGATTGGGGAAATAGAGCAGAACACGCAAAGGCCGGGGCTTGATGTCACATCAAGATAGCTCCTCGCTCCAGACGTCATCCCGCCTCTACGCGTCATCCCGGCGAAGGCCGGGATGACGGAGTTTGCGCCATCATTGCTGTTATGCTGATGTTTAAACCGGTAAATCAAAACAGTTGATTAAAAACAAATTCGTAGTGCGTAGATATTGACGAT